>JBEKVG010000053.1:0-10343 GCA_049514195.1 Anaerolineales bacterium
CCTTCTAACAATTCTTTTTATCAACATACAGTCACGACAAGAAAATGCGGAGAGTGTCTGATGGCTGCTAAAAGTTTTCGCTCCACAAATCAGGTAATGAAATGGATTACGTTGGTCGTCCTGTCTGTATTCCTGCTGCTCATGCTGATGCCATTCATTATGGTAACGATCAACGCATTGAAAACTGAACCCGAGTTCGCTCGCTTTGGTCCACTTAGCCTGCCACATGGAATCAACCTTACAAGTCTCAAAGATTTCTGGACGCGGGTGAATTTTTCAAAAACACTTTTCAACAGCACTTTCATTAGCTTATGGGTGGCGGTACTTGCCGTCATACTTTCCTTACTTAATGCATTTGCCTTGGGATTGGGGAAGGTTAGAGGAAGAGCATGGCTGCTTGTGTTCTTCCTGATGGCTAATTTCTTACCGCAAGAAGCGCTAGCCTATCCCCTGTACTATTTTGCCAAGTTCTTACATATTTACGATACACCCTATGCAGTTATTTTGGTTCTTACTGTGATTCAAAGCGCTTTTGGCACCTACATGTTATCGTCGGTGTTCAGTGCATTCCCACGCGAGATCCTCGAAGCAGCCATGATGGACGGGTGCAATAAATTGAATCTGCTGTGGGATATCGTCGCGCCGCTTAGTTTACCGACACTATCAGTCTTGTTTGTGTTCTTCTTTATCTGGACATGGAATGAATTCTTCCTGCCCTTAATCCTATTGCCCTCGAACGCGAACCAAACCGTTCCGCTGGCCTTGGCTATAAATCAGGGACAATACGGTGTGAATATCACCGCACAAAGTGCATCGGGACTGCTTGGCATCCTTCCATGCATCATCTTCTTCCTGATCTTTCAGCGGACGCTTACCAAAGGAATTACTGCAGGTGGCATTAAGTAGGCTGGCGTGGGGATTGCAATACTGTAGGAAGAACATGCGCGACTTGTACGAATACCTACGCACACCTATACCTGCTCTGTCCCGTCCGGGCCACCTGTACCTGCGGTACCCTGGACTGGCCGCCAGGGCAGGCTGGCGCAGGCAGGACGGGGCAGTAGTGGCGCATGCATTTCCGGCAATAACACCGCAGGACAGTTTAGTGCGGTAGAGAATATCGAACTGAATCACATATCTGTTTTCAAGAGAAAAGGCTATGAAATTCACTGATGGATATTGGCAAAATCGTGAGGGTATGACACCCCATTTTCCTGCGCAAGCTTTTAAAGTAGATCTGGAACCCGGGGCCATGACGGTTTTTGCTCCGACGAAAAAAATTGACACCCGCGGTGACATACCCGGCGTGTCTGCTCTCACCATCCATTTCTCAGCGCCGATGGACAATGTCATTCGCGTGCAGATTACCCACTACAAAGGAAAACGTCCGCGCAAGCCTGAGTTTACCCTTCACGAACAGCCCCAGCCGAACACGGTCGTTTCGGAAGATGATCAATGTGCAACCCTGACAAGTGGTCAATTAACCGTGCGCGTTCAGAAAGGCGAGACCTGGTTAGTGGAGTTCAAGGCGGGCGAGCGCCTCATTACATTCAGCGGCTGGCATGGCATGGGCATTGTAGATACACCCGAAGGCAGGTTCATTAAAGAGCAATTGAATCTCGGCGTTGGGGAGTGTGTTTATGGACTGGGGGAACGCTTTTCAGCTTTCGTCAAGAACGGCCAGGTGGTCGATATCTGGAATGAGGATGGAGGCACCAGCAGCGAGCAGGCCTACAAAAACATCCCCTTCTACCTGACGAACCGTGGCTACGGGGTATTCGTCAGCCACCCGGAAAAGGTCTCGTTTGAGGTGGCCTCTGAAAAAGTCGAACGAGTCCAATTCAGTGTCCCTGGGGAATCGCTCGAATATTACATCATCTATGGCCCCACACCCAGGGAAGTGCTTGAGCGCTATACTGCTTTGACCGGTCGGCCAGCGCTGCCGCCGGCCTGGAGCTTTGGCTTGTGGCTTTCCACCTCGTTTACCACCGACTATGATGAAAAGACCGTCACCGGCTTTATCCGGGAGATGGCCAGGCGCGGTATTCCCCTGCATGTTTTTCACTTCGACTGTTTCTGGATGAAGGAATTCAACTGGTGCGATTTTCAGTGGGATACGCGCTGTTTCCCCGATCCACAAGGCATGCTCAAGCGTCTCAAGGAATATGGCGTTCATATTTGTGTGTGGATTAACCCGTACATCGCCCAATGCTCTGTGTTGTTTGACGAGGCGCTGGCGGGTGATTATTTGTTGAAACGCACTAACGGGGATGTCTGGCAATCGGATCAGTGGCAGCCTGGCATGGGCATCGTGGATTTCACCAACCCGGCCGCCTGCAAATGGTTCCAGGATAGGCTGAGGCCTTTGCTTGATATGGGCGTGGACGCTTTTAAGACCGATTTCGGCGAACGTATCCCTACGGATGTGACTTACTTTGATGGCTCCGATCCCTTCAAAATGCACAACTATTACACGTATCTGTATAACAAGACTGTTTTTAGCTTATTGCAAAAAGTACGCGGGGAGGGGGATGCTGTGGTTTTTGCTCGCTCGGCGACTGCTGGCAGTCAGCAATTCCCTGTACATTGGGGTGGGGATTCCACCGCAACGTTTGAATCGATGGCAGAAAGCCTGCGCGGCGGTCTCTCGTTGGGTCTTTCAGGATTCGGCTTCTGGAGCCACGATATCGGTGGTTTTGAGCAGACTGCCACTGCGGATGTGTACAAGCGTTGGGCGGCATTTGGTCTGCTATCTTCGCATAGCCGTTTACATGGTAATACATCCTACCGGGTTCCATGGGCTTATGATGAGGAATCGGTGGATGTTCTGAGGAAGTTCACCCGGCTCAAATGCAGCTTGATGCCCTATCTCTATAATGCGGCACGCCAGGCTCACGAAAACGGCATTCCTGTGCTGCGTGCCATGCTGCTCGAGTTCCCAGATGATCCGGCCTGTGATACTCTTGACCGGCAATACATGCTTGGTGACAGCCTGCTGGTTGCTCCGGTCTTCAGCCAGACTGGTGACGTTGATTATTACGTCCCTGCCGGACGCTGGACCAACCTGCTGAACGGGAGCGTGGTCGAGGGGCCCCGTTGGATCCGCGAAACCTATGATTTCTTGAGCCTGCCAATGCTGGCGCGGCCCAATTCGATCATCCCAATTGGGAACCGCAGCGACCGCCCCGATTACGAATACAGCGATGGTCTTACCCTGCTGGCGCATGAGCTTGAGGAGGGGAACCATGCCCCGCTGGAAATTCCTGGTTTGACCGGCGAAATACAGGCGACATTTGAAGTGAGCTGGGTAGGCGGGACAATTAATGTGCATCGCCATGGAATATCGAAGCCGTGGCGAATGTTGCTGGTAGGCATTCCAGCGGTTGCATCCGCCGAAGGTGCTGCGGTGGAGAATACCCCCCGAGGTGTGCTGGTAACGCCAAATCCGGGTGCCGCTTCCCTGCAAATTTTTCTAGCCTGACTCCTCCTTACAGATCACTTATTACTATTACACTGATTACGGATCACCTGTTCTCCACCTTCAACTTCAGAAAGTGCGTTGCACACGAGATGCACGGATCATAGGAACGTACCAGGTGCTCGGCTGTCAGGGTGGCCTGCTCCTGCGGCATGGCCACGATTTGTGGGGCCAGGGCAAACAGGTCTTCTTCAATGCGAGGCAAGTTCTGGGCGGTGGGCGGGACAATCTTGGCGAACTGGACTCGACCCTGGTCGTCGATCCGGTAGCGGTGGTAGAGCAAACCGCGCGGCGCCTCAGAGGCACCCGCGCCTTCCCCGGCTTTCAGCTTGAGCTCGAGCTGGGCCGGGCCGGCCGGGTCGTAGGTTTGGATGAGCTGGATGGCTTCTGAATAGAAATGCACAAGTTCCACGGCACGCGCAATCAGGCTTTTATAGGGATTGGTGATTGGCAGTGAAATGGAATTATCCTGTAGGGTCATTTGGGCGGTCGAAAGCAGTTGGGCGTGGTTCAGGTTCAGGCGCGCCAGCGGACCGACCTGGTAATGCCCGCCCTCTTTCGTCTGGCTGTGCAGGGCGTTGGAGTGTTTAACATGCTGCTCGAGGTAACGGGTCTCGTACTCCACCACAGACAGTTGGCTGCCTTTAGATGACCATACCTCGCCATTGATGACAGCGTATTCATTTGGGTGGTGCAGAGCTACGAACTCATAGTCCAGTTCCAACTGTGGGTAGGGGAGGGTCACGGCCCACTTGACTGCCGCTATGGCGGCTTCGAGTGCCCATTCCAGCTCGGGCAGGATCGCCTTGAGCGGCTCAGCCTCCGGCCAGCGGTAGAACCCGCCCACGCAGGCATTAACCGGATGGACCGAGCGCCCGCCGATGCATTTTAGGATGGTATTGCCAACCTTTTTCATCCGCAGGGCATTCTTGACCACCTCGGGGGCGATGGCGGCCAGATCGAGGGCGGAGGGCTGGCCGAGCAAATCGGGCGCTTGCAGCAGGTAGATGTGCAGGGTATGGCTTTCAATGTATTCGCCGCAGTACATCAGGCGACGCAGGGCATAGACTTGCGGGCTCACTTCCAGCCCCAGAGCTTGCTCCAGGGCGGTCACAGAGCTCATCTGGTAGGCCACCGGGCAGATGCCGCAGATGCGGGCGGTGATATCGGGCACTTCCTGCAAGTAGCGCCCGACCAGGAAGCCTTCGAAGAAGCGCGGCGGCTCGTAGATATCCAGGCGGATCTCGACGGCCTGGCCATTCTGCAAGCCGATATACAGCCCACCTTCGCCTTCGACACGTGCCAAGGCTGGGACTTCGATGGTGTTCATTGGGTCTCCTTACTAGTGGAGAGCTTGAGAGCCTGATCTGCAGCAGCCTTGAAGGCTGGGGCGGCGCTGCTGAAACTGCGCAGCAAGCCAGCGGTCTCGTTTGGGTAGCGGTCACGCGGAACCATGCCCTCTACCAGGGAACTGAAATTGGCCACGCTGGAGGGGCCGAAACAGCCGTAGCAACCACGCCCGTTGGCGGGGCACAACGCCCCGCAGCCGCCATGCACGACCGGTCCCAGGCAGGGGATGCCGCGTGCCACCACCACGCAGACAATGCCATTGCGCTTGCATTCCAGGCAGACCGGGCTGGGCGGGAAGTTAGGCCGGCGATTTTGCAGCAAGGCCGCGATAACTTCCACCAACGTGTATTTGTTGATCGGGCAGCCCCAGATGACCAGGTCCACCGGCACATTTTCGGCGATGGAAGTGGATTTCTCCAGGTAGCTCAGGTATTCGGGATGTGCATAGACTGTTTTAGCATATGCGTCCGCACTGGCGAAGTTGCGCAAAGCTTGGATGCCACCGGCAGTAGCACAAGTGCCCAGGGCAATCAGGTACTTGCACTCCTGGCGAACTTCCTTAATGCGTTCTGCATCGTGGGGCGTGGTGATTGAGCCTTCGACAATCCCGATGTCGTAAGGCCCTGGCTTGACGGTTCGGGTGGCCTCGAGGAAATAGGCGATATCCACAGCCGAAGCCAGATCAAGTAATTCGTCTTCCAGGTTGAGCAGCGAAAGCTGGCAGCCGTCGCACGAGGAAAATTTGTAGACGGCCACTTTTGGCTTTTGTTGGGTTTTCGATGTGAGGACCATTAATACTCCTCCACGTTAATGTAAGGTCCCAGAAGGTTGAACGGGAAGACTGGCCCGTCCTTACAGATGAAGTAGGGTCCCATCTGGCAATGGCCACAGGCACCCTGGCCGCATTTCATGTTGCGTTCTAGCGAGACGAAGATATGTTCCGCGGGAATGCGGCGCGCCAGGGCTTCGTAAATGACGAAGCGCATCATGATCTCAGGTCCGCAGGCCAGAACGGCAGAATTGTGTGGATCGAGGCGGATATTGTAAAACATCATTGGGACGACGCCGACTCGTCCAGTCCAGGTCTCATCACCGCGGTCTACAGTGGCCTGCACATCGATACCTGCTTTCTGCCAGGTTTCATACTCGCCAGCGTACATCAAGTCTTTGGGGGTACGCGCACCGTACAAAAGCGTGACCTTGCCGTAATGGTCGCGTTCCCGCATAATGGATTGGATGGCCCCGCGCAGTGGTGGCAGGCCGATCCCACCGCAGGAAATCAGCACGTCCTTCCCTTGGATGGCCTTGAGCGGCCAGGCGCTGCCGAATGGACCGCGCAATCCGACCACGTCGCCAAGTTTGAGGCGGGAAGTCGCCTTGGTCACACTGCCGGCCTGCCGGATGGTGTGGATAACCATGCCGTCCGCAGATTCAAAGTCCGAGCTCATCGAGATGGCGGCCTCGCCATAGCCGGGTACGTAGAGCATGTTGAACTGGCCGGGTTCCCAGCGGTAGTGCTGCTGGAGATGGGGGTCCATGAAGCGGAGCGCGAGAGTATTGACGCCCTCGGCTTCGAGTGTGATGCTGACCACTTCCGCCCAGGCAGGCAAGAGCAGTTTTTCCGCAGAACCGGCGTAGTGCGGAGCAGTGTCGATCAAGGTGGTGGTCATGCTTGCACCTCCCGCCGGATAGCGGCGACTTCCTCGGTCAAGTCTATCCCGACCGGGCACCAGGTGATGCAACGCCCACAGCCCACGCAGCCGAGCACATCGAATTGGGCCTTCCATTGGCCGAGCTTGTGGGTGAGCCACTGGCGGTAGCGCGAGCGGATGTTCGGGCGGGTGTTCCCGCCGACAACGTAGGAGAAGGTCGGGTTGAAGCAGGAATCCCAGAAGCGCTCGCGGCGGGATTGACTACCGGTAACGTCGGTCTGGTCGACGGCATCCCAGCAGAAGCAGGTCGGGCAGACTTGTGTACAGTTGGCGCAGGAGAGGCAGCGTTTGCCCACTTCGGTCCAGCGCCTGGCATCCAGGTGTTCGGTGAGCAGGCCGGGTAGGTCACGGGTATCCAGGCCGCGGCTCATCCGGCCAGCGGCTTGTTCGATTGCTCTCTGTGCGGTGGTCTGTAAGAAAGCTGATGGCAGCGCGTAGGTGCGGCGGGAAAGCAAGCTCAAACCCAGTTCCGAGCCGGCTTCCATCAGGAACAGATTGTCCATTTCGGTCAGGCATAGGTCGAAACCGCTACTATGACGCGGACCGGTGTTCAGCGAGGCGCAGAAACAGGTGGCATTCGGGTACAGGCAATTCACTGCCAGGATGAACAATCCTTCACGCCGGGCACGGTAGATCGGGTCGTAGAAGTCCGGGCGCAGAAAGACTCTGTCCTGGATGGCGATGGCAGCCAGCTCGCAGGGGCGTACACCCACCAGAGCGTAACGCGGGGTGGGTGCGTCAGCAGGCTTGATCTGCCACTTGCCTGTCCTGCCTGCACTATGCTTTTCAGTGTGTTCTTCAGGGACTTGCTTTTGAGCGGTGAAAAGAACGTGCCGAGGTGGGAAAAGGAACTGCTTCCAGGATTGTGCAGCGGGAATGAAGTCAAAGTAGCGCTCCCGGCCGGTCTGGACCAGACGGTAGGAACCGGGAGCCTGCTCGCTGAGCAGGCCACGCGGCAGGTCCTGCAAGCCGTCGATCTCCTTGTAGACGATGCTCTCGTCCTGCAGGCGCGGACCGACGGTCTGGTAACCCTCCGTGCGCAAGTCAGCCAGCAGGAGGTCAAGCTCTGCTTTGGGAAGCGCGACGGTGCTTCTGATGGTCAGGTTCTTTTCATTCATCTACTTTTGTCTCCGCCGGTTTGGCGAACATATCCAACAACTGAAGGCGTGTTACCATCAGCCGGCTGGCGATCACGTTTGTCATGCGATGCATAAAGAGATACCCGATGTCGTGGTCGCGGTCACAGAGTGCCTGCAGCTTGTTGGTATCCGTGGCGATGACCGTGCCGTCCATCACACCGATTGCCCCGGCGGTGCGCGTGCGCACTATGGGCGTCACGCTCGACCAGCCGAAGTCATCCCATGGCTCGCAGGTGTAAAAGCGTACCTTGCCGTGGTGCGGGACGAACAAATCCAGCGCCACGCGGCCGTTCAGGACGACGTAATAGTAGTCTTGCTTGTCGCCCTCGTGGAAGAAGACTTCGCCGGCTTTGAAATGCCGCAGGGTCGAAATCTCGGCGTATTGACGCAGGTGCTCGGGTTCGAGGTCCTGGAACCAGGGAATCTTCTGGAGTTCCAGGGTTACTTCATCAGTATGATTCATGGCGGTTGCTCCTGTTAGATGGGGTATTTTAGCATATGTTACGGATTTCACAAAGGAAAGTGAGAGAGGACAGGGGATAAGTGGTAGCGACCCAGTTCCCTGCTAATCATGTTGTTCTTTTTCTTCTCCTCTCAACAGGCTGAAATTCCGCGTTTCAGTATATAATAATGTTAACTGTCTGTGAATCTATATATATGCAGACCTCAATTCTACTGCATTTATACCGGGAGGATACTATAGCTTGGGTATTTCCAGGCGGCCCAGATACGACTGGCAGGTATTGATCGCAAGCTGGATCAATTGTAGGTTACTGCCGGTGTCGATGAAAAGGCCGTGATTACCAGCAGCGGGAATAAACCGGGAGTACCCGGCGTGGATGAAAAGGCAGTTATCGCCTGGGCCAATAACGAACCGCATGCTCCCAGCGAGAAGGATAAGACGATGCCCTCAGGAGGCAAACAAGGATGAGATCCACCCCACAACCCGATTTGAGCATAGGCCTGGCGAGCGATCCCGGTCGCAAACGCGCGGCTGAACCCAACCAGGATACCATGTTGGTCATCCCAGAAGAGCAAGGCCATCCGCCCCTGGTCATGGTTGCAGATGGGATGGGAGGGCATGCCGGCGGTGCAGAGGCCAGCCAGCTGGTTGTCGCAGCAGTAGCTTCGCATTATCGCCAGGCTGGCAGGATCGATGATCTGCCCGGTTTACTGCAGGAATGCCTGCAATTTGCTCTCAATACTCTTGTGGATCATGTTGCTGGACATCCTGAGTTTGCCTCCATGGGAAGCACGGCCGTTCTGGCTGTTCCCCAGGGTGGGCAGGTCGTGGTTGCCAATGTGGGCGACAGCCGGGCCTACCGGCTGCGCTATGTGCGATCAGCAGTCCAACCAACACCCCGGCGGTTCCGCCTGTTTAGAAGGTCCCGGCGGGACGATCAAACACAAGTAAAAGAACCCGTCGTGGAGATCCTGCAACTCACGTATGACCATAGTGTGGTGGCGGACCTGGTACGAGCCGGCCAGTTGACGCCTTTGCAGGCCCTCCAAAGCCCGCAGCGCAATCGCCTGACCCAATCCATCACGCCGCGCCGGCTCGACCTTGCGCCCTATATCAATCAATATCCTTTTGGAGCGGGCGATACTCTCCTGCTCTGCAGCGATGGGCTATGGGGAGTTGTGCCCGAAGCGACCCTGGCGGCTATAGCTCTGGAACTGCCTCCGCAGAAAGCGGCCGATAAACTGATCCAGCAGGCCATCAACTATGGAGGGCCGGATAATATTTCGGTCATCATTGCCAGCCAGGTGGAGCAACCATGAGAAACATCATTCCCCCCGTTAAGGGGACACGCGATTTCTACCCGGAACAGATGGCCGTGCGGACCTGGCTATATGCCGCTGTCCGGCGTGTTTCGGAATCCTTTGGCTACCAGGAGTGGGAAGCCCCCATGCTCGAATCACTCGAACTGTATGCCACCAAGTCCGGTGAGGAACTGGTCAAAAAGCAATCCTATGTCTTTACCGACCGGAGCGGGGAGGAGATCACCCTGCGACCCGAGTTGACCCCTTCACTCGCGCGCATGATTGCCCAGAGACAGGGCGAACTAATCTTTCCAGCACGCTGGTGGTCGTTTGGTCCCTTCTGGCGCTACGAGAAGATGCAGAAGGGACGGGCACGTGAGTTCTTCCAATGGAATATTGACATGCTGGGTGTGGCCTCCTCCGAGGCGGATGCCGAGCTGGTTGCAATTGCGGCCGGTTTCCTCAAGGCGGTGGGCCTAACACCCAAACAAGCCAGCATCTTCGTCAACAACCGGCGCTTCATGGATGCCGAATTTGAAACGCTGGGCATCCCAGCAGACAAGAAGGCCGAAGTCTCCGGGCTGGTGGACAGGCGGGAAAAGATGGAGCCGCCAGCCTGGGAGGCGGATGCGCTCGAGATCGGGCTCAGCGTAAAACAGCTTGAGGGCTTGAAAAGCCTGCTTGTAGATAAAGAAGCCTGGCGGCGTTCCGAGGAGCTTGTCCGCCTGTTTGCAGCTCTTGAGGCGCTGGGGGTGGCCGAATATGTCCAGTTCGACCCGAATATCGTGCGTGGTCTGCTCTACTACACAGGCACGGTCTTTGAGGCATTCGACCAAACCGGCAATGTCCGCCGTTCGATCCTGGGCGGGGGGCGCTACGACAATCTATTGCGGGACGTAG
>JBEKVG010000054.1:0-10251 GCA_049514195.1 Anaerolineales bacterium
TGGACCAGCATCTGGCACAGCTCCAACGGCTCGACCTGGTGCGGGAAAAGAGCCACATCCCTGAACTGGAATATATGTTTAAACACTCGCTCACCCAGGAGGCGGCGTACAACTCGCTCCTGCTGGAACGGCGGCGTGAATTCCACCGCCGGGTGGGCGAGGCGCTCGAGCAGCTTTTCGCTGACCGCAAGGAAAACTACCTGGGCCTGCTGGCGCACCACTTTGAGGCTGCCGGGGAGCATGCCAGGGCGGTCGATTACCTTATCCAAGCCGGCGATCAGGCGCGCCTGACCGATGAGCACAGCGAGGCGATCGGTTATTACCAGCGGGCCCTTGAACTACTGGAGGACCTGCACGATGAAACCCGCCTTTCCCAAGTCTGGCTCAAGCTGGGGTTGATCTACAACGCTAACTTCCAATTTGAAACCGCCCACCAGGCCAATGAAAAAGCCTTTGCTATCCAGCAAAAAATGGCGCCCCAAAAAGGACCCGCCCAGGCTGCTCAAGCACGCCGGCTTCGTCTGGGATTTCCCGGCCAATATGTTACCCTCGATCCGGGTCGGGCGGGTTGGGGCCCGGACATTGCTATGATCTGCCACCTCTTTTCCGGGCTGGCAGAAATCAACGAGGAACTGGATGTGATCCCGGCAGTGGCCCGTTCGTGGCAGGTGCTGGAGGAAGGCCGGCGATATATCTTCCATTTGCGGGACGACGTGGCCTGGACGGATGGTAAACCGGTGACCGCCCCGGATTTTGAATGGGCCTGGAAGCGCAACCTCGAACCGGCTTTGCATTCGATGACTGCGCCATTCCTATACGATATAACCGGTGCGCAGGATTATCATCAGGGGAAAAACCCGGATCCGGATTGCGTGGGGGTGCGCGCTCTGGATGCACATACCCTCGAGGTCCGGCTGGCAGAGCCGGTGGCTTATTTTCCTTTCATCGTCACAATGCCAGTCACATATCCGCTGCCAAAGACGGCGATCGAAAGTTTCGGGGAAGCCTGGTGGCGACCTGGCCAGATCGTCTCCAACGGCGCTTACTGCCTGGTAGAGTTTAATCCCCAGCACGGCGGCAGGATGGTGCGCAACCCTGTCTACTACGGCGCTTTCCCGGGAAATGCAGAGCAGGTGGAATGGATAGTGGTCATAGATCTAACAGAACTAGACAATGCATACCTGGAAAACCGCCTGGATCTTGCCTTTTCCGGTCCAAGGAAGGCTCCAGATAACATTCCCCGGGAAGAATTCAACGAAAATCAGGAATTAGGAATCTTCTTCCTGGTTTTTCCTCCAACCATGCCGCCTTTTAATGACCTGCGTGTGCGCAAGGCGTTCGCATGTTCTGTGAACCGGCAAAAGTTTTTTGACCTTTTCGGCCTGCCCATGGTACGCGGCGGCCTGGTTCCGCCCGGGATGCCCGGCTATAGCCCGGATATCGGGCTGCCCTATGATGTAGACCTGGCACGCTCCCTGATGGCAGAGGCCGGCTACCCAGGAGGGAAGGGCTTTCCGGCTGTTAAAGGGTTGGCCCCACGCATTGTCATATCCAGGTTGGCTGAATTGAAGTACCAGTGGGGAGATGCCCTGGGAGTCGAAATCTCGTTTGAGCAGGTTGAGCCCGGGGAATTGACGGATTGGAAGCAGGAACATAGTAAAAATACACTGGTATTGAATGGATGGCAGGCGGATTACCCCGATCCGGATAATTTCCTGCGGCAGTCGGATGCCCTTTCCCAACTGCATCGCCTGGGCTGGCAGGATGCAGCCTATGATCGCCTGGTTGAGCAGGCCGGCCGGACGCCTGACCGGGCAAAACGCATGACCATGTACCGGCAGGCGGACCGCCTGCTCGTATCAGAGCAGGTTTTGGTGCTGCCGCTCTTTTATAACTGGGAAAGTGAATTGGTTAAACCCTGGGTGAAAAAGGAACGCTTAAATTTGCTTGGCTACGTTCAATTTCATAAGATAATAATCGACGAGCATTGATAAGAAGTTGTACTTATTTGGGGACAAGTCGGCACAACGCGAGTGCTGAAGGCCGACGCGAGCCGGAGGCGGACATGCAGGTGGGGGGTTGGGTTCGCCTGCACCTGTGCCTGCGGTAAGGTGCAGGCACAGGCGGGAGGGGGGCGGGCTGCCTTGCCCCGCTGCGAGACGCCGGTGGCGTTCGTTCCTTGCAAGAACAGCAAGGACACGTGCGCATCACGAAGCGGAGCGGAGTGAGCGCCAAGAGTGGCAATGCGGGCAAGCGATGCTATTTCGCTTGACCGCTTTGCCGTACTTCGTCTCTGGCCGTTAGGCAGTGCGAAAGGCGGGCATTTGTACTATCCGCCTTTCGCTCTGCCTGGCCGTACTGGTTCGTATATTAGATGCACTTTCCATGTCTCTGCGGAGGCCGCAAGCGGCTGTACTTGCCGCACGTGCCTGAGCGTTTGATGGCATGGCGGCGGAAGAGCGAAGGAGGAAGCAGCGGCGGCGACGCATTGCGCATCTTGCAAGCGGAACGGAAGGGCGGCAGGCGGGCGTATACGCTTTTGAGTGCCCGTTCTGCCTGCCCGGAAGTGGAGCGCAGCGCGCACGAGCTGCCTGCCGCTGACGGGACGCCTGGAGCCGCGATGCTAATATGGCGTGTAGTTCGCCGTCTCTGGCCGTATTGGCAGTATGCGACGGCGCACCACAGCCGGCGCATTCTGCCAGGCCGTACTTTGTACTTACACCTGTGCCTGCGGCACCCTGGACTATCGTCCAGGACAAGCGGTGCAGGCAGAAGTGGCGGCGCTGAATTGCTTGCAATTCAGGCACTCGCCGTGTACTTGCACTTGATCTTGGGTTTTAGAAAAAAGGGGCTGGACAGCCGAGACGGCTTCCTCTATAAAAGGTCCAGGCAAAGGAACTCATCACCCCTGCCAGACGGAAAAGCCGGCTGTCCGGCTCACAAGAATACGGCGACCTGCTTGCGGTTATGCGAAAAGCACTTGTAATTTGCTTAGGATTTTTGTGTTAGCAAGCAATGTTCAGGGCTTCTCGCGCCCCCGGAGGGTGGAGTTGGCGTACTGATCAGGCTGGGCGGAATTAAAATGCTAAAGTTGGCGATGGTTGCCAATCAGCTTGTACAAAGATATTAGTTTTTTTGAGTTGAGTCTTGATGTGCAGCAGGATTAAGGCGAACCAGGCCGTTCTTTGGCCTGGGAGAATGCCTGGAAGCTTGCGACGCCGCCCCCGAAGGGAGGAGTTGGCGAGTTGCTACAGGTTCAAAGAGATAAGAGATTCAGACACCGGAGAAACTATCTTCAAGCCTCCTTACCGGTGGAACACTCGATTGGAATAGGATGTTTTTATTAGGCAGCAGCAGCCAGCCAGCATGATCTCAGCTGATATCTGCACTTCGGAGCCGGCCGGCGAGGCGTCAACCGTGCCGCCTGGCGCTGACGTAAAGCTACAGCACCTGTAGGATGTTTCAGCGTCGGTTTCTGGCATAGCCGTACTGAACGCCGAATTCGGTAACGTTTCAGCCGCCATCTGAAACTGAAGGCCGGCACACGCTCCAGACTGGTGGCACCATCAATCAGCCTTGATGCACAAGAGCACTTGGGAGGGATGCTCCAGCTTGGTGGCATCATGAATCAGCCTTTGACGCACATGAGCACTTGGGGGGGATGTTCCGGCCTGGTGGCATCATGAATCAGCCTCTGACGCACAAGAGCACTTGGGAGGGATGTTCCAGCTTGGGGTACCATAAATCAGCCTTGACGCAAATGAGCATTTGGGAGGGATGTTCCAGCCTGGTACATTAATCATGAGGGTCAGAGTAGGAACTGCCGGGACTTGGTGTTCTTCTAAGACCGGCGAAGCGCAATCGGCTACAGACTGGAGAACAATGCTTGAGCGTAAAGAACGCCTGGCCGTGGTGTTCTTCCACGGCCGGAAAGCGTAATCGGCTCAAGACTGGTGAAGTAACCGGGAGAGCCTAGCGGATTCGCCCCGGATAGCGCTTGTGCTTACGATACGGCGTAGGCAAAAAGACTCGCCAATCTATGATGAGTCTTTGTTTATGTCTATACTTGGGAGCTGGCCTCCCTGCGCCACCTGTACATTTGGCAAGATATAGGCACAGGCGGGAGGGGGGCGGGATGGTAGCGAAGCGGTGACCGAAGCAACCAGGGAGGCGGAACGGAGGGAGGCGAGGGGCAGCGGGATGTTCTTGCGTTCTGCCCGCCTGCCCCGAAGACGACTGGAGAGACGACGACAGGGAGCCCAGGGCAACCATTCCGCCGTCTTTTCCTTTCCAGCCCTTGATTGCAACCGAGATTATCGTTTACACGTTGGCACGTTAGTACGTTGAAACATGTCAACGAAAAACTGCAAAACACGGGAAAACTCTTGTATTCACTTTTCGCTCGTAATATAATATTAACGTATTCACAATATTGGTATTATTGAATAATTACTGGTGCTGGTTAGCTTAGGCGGCTTATTTCTCCCAGCTCGCATCCTTCCGCGGGACGGTAATACTTGGTGGGGTATTGCTCTTTTCATAGAGGGCATAATGAATATCCATCTTTCCACCGCATGGCGCATACTCCTCACCCTCGCACTGTCCATCGGTATGGCCAGGATTCTGGCGCATTCCGCCAGGGTGGCAGATCCCTGTACCATCGATCCTGTCGTCAACAGCGACTTCGATGATGGCAGCGACGGCACCCTGCGTTGGGCCATCGGGGCGGCCTGCTCCGGCAGCACCATCACCTTCGACGCTGACCACACCATCCATCCTGCCCTCCCGGCATGAGGACTTGGGGCGCGTCCCGACTATTGACGGCAACGGTCACTAAGTCACAGTGAATAAAGCAGGCAATATCATCTTAAACGAGCCATCGCAAATCTTCTGGGCAATCCATTCGGAAATGTTTTTGATAGTAATGAAAGGAAATAGAAATGAAAACAAAACGAAATTTCTTCATGGTTCTTGTTCTGTTCGTCGCGCTGATGGTCTCCATGCCTGGCTCATCCGCCTCGGCCTACAGCGATCCGGCCTACTCGCATGAATCATCCACAGGGGAAACCAACACCGACTGGATGGCAGATCTTTCAGACGCTCTGCCTCTGAGCGCGATTACGATCCCCGGCACCCACGACAGCGGCTCCTATGTCACTGGGGGAGACGATGCCATTACTCAATCAATGGATATCGCCACTCAACTCGCAGCCGGGATCAGGGCTTTTGACATACGCCTTGGGTACAATGATGGAAGTGATCCTAAGCATAAGGACACAACCTGCGTACCACCCGATCTGTGGATTTATCACAGCAAGATCTGTCAAAATTACAAGTTCTCGGCGGTGATGTTGGCAATGAGCACGTTTCTTACCGCCCACCCTGGCGAGGCACTCTTGATGCGCATCACGCAGCAGGGAATAATATCTGGTTACGACTTCCCAGCGAGACTTACAACGGAACTGACCCCATTCGCCTCGTTCATGTACAATGGTGGTTCCACCAACCCCACGCTTGGCGAAATCCGCGGTAAGATCATCGTGCTCCCAAGATTTGACGGGGACATCTCTTCTGTGCCCACCACCATCATACCATGGGACGATAACCACACCCAGGACTACTGGGACCTGCCTACCATTCAGTATCTGGCAGATAAATGGTGGGCTATCAAAGCGCAGTTCCAGAAATCGGACGCCTCTGCTGATGACGGCTTTATCTATGCCAATTTTTTGAGTGGAGCGACCGGAGCTACGCCCTCTTTCTTCGCTAGCGGCCATTCGGATCCCAGAACGGATGCTCCCCGTCTGCTGACTGGCTGGACGCGCGGCCCGCTTGGTGGCACCTGCAAAAATTTTTCGAGGTGCATCCCTGAGTATCCAAGTGTGAGTTGTATTGGCCAGCTGTGCTCGGTCGCCTATTCGGGCGCCAACATGATGGCCCGCGATTACCTGGATGCCTCGGTCCAGAGACGGGCGGGAATTGTGTTCACCGACTTTCCCGGTGCGGACCTGATCCGCGCCATCATCGCCGTGAACCATCGACCGTCCTCCCTGGTGGAGCCGGACGTGGTGATTGCATCCTCGCCGAACCCCTCCACCTTTGGCCAATCCGTCCACTACACTGCCAGTGTCACCGGCGCAAAAGGGACTGTGGAGGGCAAAGTGACTTTCATCGATGTCGATGACCCAGATGCCCTCCCGGGCTGCAGGGACATTGAGCTGGTTTCCGAGGAGGCGGCGTGTGACGATGCCACTTTTGCAGCCGGCAACCACACGATCAAGGCTGTTTACAGTGGCAACGTCTCTGCCGGCTATCTGTCAGCCGACAGTAACCAACTCGTTCAGAGCGTGGACCGGGCTGATGCCTCCTGCTCAGTCCAACACAGTTGGAACTATGACGGCAGCCCGCACTCAGCGATCGGATTCGGATCGTGCACCGGTGTGTTCGGTGAAGATCTATCTGGCCTGGTGATTGATAATACCAGCTACACCGACATTCCCGGCGGTCCGGTGGGATGGACTTTCACCGATACCACCGGGAACTACAACAACACCAGCGGAACTGGATGGATTGAAATTAACAAAGCCTATTCGACAACCGTCGTGACTTTTGAACCAGGCCCCTACATATTCCGCGGCACAGCCTTCACCGCCACGGCGCATGTCACCGGCGCAGGCGGATTGGATGAAGATGTCACACCGGTCACCTACGGAGGTGATTGCACCAACGTGACCGGTTGGTTGGGCTGCTCGGCTACCGCCAACTACCTCGGCGACTCCAACCATAGACCCAGCAGCGATACAAAATACATCACCATCACCTCTGCATGTCAATCCAGCATCACTGTTACCAGCGACGCCGATGACGGAACGGGTTCGCTGCGCCAGGCGATCGCAGATGCATGCACCGGCGCGACGATCGATTTCGATGCCAGCTTGTCGGCCGGGACCATTCTATTGTCAAGCCCTTTGGACCTCGATGGAAACCTCACGATCGACGGCTCGGGGCTTGGTTCACCGTTGACCATCAGCGGCAATCATGCAACGCAAGTGTTCATCATCCCCAGCGGCGTGATCGTCACGCTGGACAGTCTGAAGATCGTGGATGGTTACAACAACGCTGCTGGCGGTGGGATCTTTAACATGGGCACCCTGACGGTGACGGATAGCACTGTCTCTGGCAACACCAGTGGTTATTCTGGCGCTGGCATCGCTAACGGGGGCACACTGACGGTGACGAACAGCACCATTACCGGCAACCAAGCCGGCGTAAACGGAGGTGGCATTTACAGTGAAAACCACAACCTGACGGTGGCTAATAGCACGCTGGAAGGAAATTCAACCGGCATGTATGGGTATGGCGGCGGTATCTACCTCAGGACGGGCAACCTGACATTGGTGAACAGTACCCTCTCGGGGAATTCTGCGGAGGCAAATGGTGGAGGCGGCATTTACAGTTCTGGGACGCTGAACTATGCCAACACGATCATTGCAGCCTCCACCAGCGGAGGGGATTGTGTGATCGGCGGCGGCACGATCGGTACCAACATCAAAAACCTGGTGGGGGATGGAACCTGTTCAGCCTCCTTGAGCGGCGACCCAAAACTGGCTGCCCTGGTAAATAACGGCGGCCAGACCCTGACCATGGCGCTGCTATCCGGCTCCCCAGCCATCGACGCCGGCGATGATGCCACTTGCGCGGCTGCCCCGGTGAACAACCTCGACCAGCGCGGTTTGCCCCGCTCGGTCGGGGCGCACTGTGATATCGGCGCCTACGAGTGGACCCCGCTTGTCGGTTGCTCTCCATCCATCGTCGTGGCCAGCACAGATGATAGCGGCCCCGGCACGCTCCGCCAGGCCATCCAATCCGTCTGTTCCGGCGGCACCATCACCTTCGACCCGTCGCTTTCCGGGAAGACCATCACTGTCAGCACCGAGCTGGAGCTCAATAAGGAGCTTACCATCAATGGCGCGGGTCTACCCAACCGGGTGACCATCAACGGCGGCGGCAACACGCGCGTCTTCAAACAGGATCCCCTGAATGATGTGATCCAGGTAGTGAATATCGATGGAGGCAAGGTCGATCAAAATGATTACGGGGGCGCCATCAATGCCAGCGGCATTCTCACCCTGAAGGACTGCAGCATCAGCAACAGCCAGGCTGGTAATGGTGGCGGCATCTACAGTTCCGGCACTCTGACGATGACGAACTGCACCCTGCAGGGGAACAGCGCCACCAGTCAGGGTGGCGGCATCTATGATGACGGAGGTACAGTTGCGATCACTGGCAGCCTCATGAAGCAGAATTCCGCCGCAGATGGAGGAGCCATCCTGAATAACAGCTCAAACAACCTGACGATCACAAACAGCACGCTCGACTCGAACAGCGCCACCGATTTTGGCGGGGGTCTCGAATTATATGGGAATGGCGTTGTGACTGTGAACGGTAGTACTTTTGTCGGGAATACCGCCAATTTATCCTCCTTCAGTGGTGGAGGCATTGACGGCGGGGATGGCACGATAAATATCATAAACAGCACCTTCACCGGCAATTCCGCCAATTATGGTGGCGGCATCTACAGCTACACGACTCTTAATGTGACAAACAGTACCTTCTCAGGGAATATTGCCAGTACAGGTTACCACAATGGCGGTGCAGACCTTTACAATGATGGAGGTCTAAATATTGCCAATACCATCCTTGTCAATTCCCCTCCCGGCGTAGCGGATTGTGTCAACGAGAATTTTCTGGGAGCCAGCATCTTAACGAACACGAATAACCTGGTGATGGATGGCTCCTGCTCGGGTGGTGGCGTCAATTTCAAGACCGGTGATGCATTGATGGCGCCTCTGGCCGATAACGGCGGCCCCACACAGACCATGGCGCTGCTGGCCGGTTCGCCAGCCATTGACGCCGTGGATCCCTCCACCTGCCCCGACACCGACCAGCGCGGCATTTCCCGCCCGCAGGGGCTGCGTTGCGACATTGGCGCCTATGAAACAACCACCTCCAATACCACGGTGACCTTTGAATCCGGACCCTACACCTATCGCGGCACGGCTTTCACTGCCACGGCGCACGTCACCGGCGCGGGCGGGCTCAGCCAGAATTTGCCAGTCACCTATAAAGGCGATTGCAAGAATGTGACTGTCACGAATGGCTGCACCGCCTCGGCGAGCTTCCCCGGCGATGCCAACCACACCTCCAGCAGCAACTCCGCCTCCATCACCATCACCAGGGCCAGCCTGACCGTCACAGCCAACAACCAGGCCGCCCAGTACAGCGATGCCTCCCCGGCGCTCACTTTCAAATACTCCGGCTTTGCCAGCGGCGAAGGCCCTGCCAATCTGACCAGGCAGCCGGCCTGCGCCACGGCGCGCACGGTCACCAGCCCTGCCGGCACTTACCCGATCACCTGCTCAGGCGGAACGGCGGCTAATTACAGCTTCACCTATGTCGCTGGCAACTTCACGGTGACCCAGGAAGATGCCTACATGGAATATTCCGGCGATACCATCGCCCAGATCAACACGAACCTGACCCTGCGCCTCACCGTCTGGGATAGCGCCGCGGCCGGCTATCCTTCTACTTCGCCCAACCCGGAGAGCAAGCCCAAGGCCACCATCGGCGATATCACGAAAATGTGGGTGCAGTTCAACATCTACCCGGAAGCCTCCTGCGGTACCGCCGGTACGACCGTCGCAGTGTTGTATGCCCAGGTGAGCGATGCGCCCACTCTGAAAGACGGCATTGGCACCGCCAGCGCCACCTGGAAATCCACGAGTGAAGCCTCCTACTGCGTCATTGGCAAGCTGGTGGGGGATAAAACCGGTGCAACGGACCAGTACTATGCGGCCGCAGATGCGCAGTCAGCCGGTATCCTCTTCTACCAGAACTCCGGCAAGTTTGCGGCCGGTGGCGGCTGGGTCAAGGACCCGGGCGGCCTGCCGGGCAGCTTCAGCCTGGTGGCGCGCTACGATTCCAAGGGCAATCCCTTCGGGCAGATGGTCTATGACTACCGTGGCACATATACAGTGAAAGGGGTCAAGATCCCGGCGGTGTTCGTCATCCGCAGCATCGCCCTGACCGGCCTCTCCATCAGCGGCACGAGTTATCCATTGACCGCCAACCTGCAAGGCAAGTGCACTATCTGGGTGATGAAGGCCTTTGGCGGCGCCCCGCTCTACTCTGACTTCAACGCCACCTGCAAGGCCGTGACGGTGGATACCAACAAGACCCCCGTCCCCGGTG
>JBEKVG010000055.1:0-10191 GCA_049514195.1 Anaerolineales bacterium
ATTTACAGCCTGGCTCTCTCGCAGGCATTGGTGGCGTGTTTGCTGGCTTGGTCCCTGTTTTTTGTATTGGCTGAGAAGCGCCCGCTCTGGCAGATCACGGCAGGCTCGGTTCTATCCGGGTTAGTGGTCATGACGCGCCATGATCTCGTCCCGTTGGTGCCGTTGCTGGTGGTCTACGTTTTTTGGCAGCACGGGAAGAAGGCCGGTTGGTGGTCGCTGGCGGGCTGTCTATTACCTATCGTGGTGATTCATGCTTTCTATTGGCCGAACATCCTTCAGCTTTGGGCGGTTTGGCTGCCGGCTGGATGGACGCCTTTCCTGAACGCCTACCGCTTTCCAACAGCACAGCTGGTTTCACCCAACACTTTTAACTTTTCAGTCAGCTTACTGGCTCTACTGCAAGGTTTTCGCTTCCATTACTTTACACTGTTGGGTTTTTTCATATGCGCCTTCTTGTGGCCACCTCGCGGCGGATGGAGGAACCGCACCGATCAACGAGTGGCATATTTCTTGGGTGCGCTTTTTTTGGTATTGACCTTGTTGCATGCCTGGGCGACGATCAGCACATCGGATCAGGCTGAAACCTGCACCTATTGTTTCACGCCTTATCTTTCCTTTTTCGACCTGACTGCCCTGCTCCTGATTGTGGTGACTTTCCCGTCGTGGAGAAAGAAGCTTTCGAAATTCCTCCAGGGGATCATCATCTTCTTTGTTGTGCTTCTTTCAGCTGGCCTGGGATATGCTGGGTTTGATCGCTTTGGCCCATGGTTAATGGGAATCCATTTCCCTGCCATTACGCGCGGGTTGAATCCACGCCACTGGAGCCCTTTCATCACCCTCTGGGATATTCTGTCTAACAAATTCCACCAGGATTATTGGGAGAGCCGGGTGAATGTCTCGCTCATCGTTGCCCCGGTTCTGGGAATTTTGTTGGTCGGCCTGGCAGCGGTCGTGTACCGATGGCTGTTGAAAAGAAAAAGCATGAACGGCTATTCCTTTGGCAGCCTGCTGCTCTTGATCTGTTTGGTTCTGGGTGTCTGGCTCTCACCTCAGATGGGCGGCTCCTACCGTCAGGATGGGTTATGTCTTGCGAATATTCCCGAGACCTATCAAAAAATAGGCCAGAAATTGACCCAAGTGATCCCGTCCGGCAGTCAGGTATACTGGGAAGTCAGGACGGCTGTCCCATTGTTATATGCCCCGGGGATCAGCATTTATACTCCCCAGATTTATGGACTGTTTAGTTTTCGCATGGGTGGTGATCCCGAGCAATTGGCAAAGTACGGTCTCTGGAATGATGCATTAGCCAAGCAATGGAGGGAGGAATCCAGTTATCTTGTTACGGAAGCGAACTGGTATCAAGTTTACCGCCCGGGCGGGGACTTGAATCCGAAACCATTTGAGGCGTTCAAGACCGTCCCGGCTAATCCATGTGACCCCTATTCGTATTTGTTGATCTATAAAAGAAAACCTTGATGAGATAGAAAATGGTAAGTCTTGAAAAAGGTATAATCATCAAAAGCTAATAAAATGTTGCCTTCACTGAACTGTTCCATCATTGTGCCGGTCTATAACGGAGCAGAATCTCTTCCTCTTCTTGTTGAGCGGCTTGGTCAAGTCTTGCCAAGAGTTTCCAAGAAGTACGAATTGATCCTGGTCAATGATGGCAGCCGCGATCAGAGTTGGGATAGAATTTCTGAACTTTCTGAACAAAACTTCTGGGTTACTGGGATGGATCTGGCACGTAACTATGGACAGCACAATGCGTTGTTGTGCGGTATTCGCCAGGCGCAGTATGAGTTCATTGTCACCATGGATGATGATCTTCAGAACCCTCCTGAAGAAATCCCGATCCTGCTGGCAAAATTAGCCGAAGGATATGATGTGGTTTATGGGACACCTGAGCGTGAGCAACATGGCCTTTGGCGTAATCTGGCTTCCCAGATGACCAAAATTTCTTTACAAGGTGCTATGGGCGTTGAAACCGCCCGGAAGGTTAGCTCCTTTCGAGCTTTCCGTACTCAAGTCAGGGATGCCTTTGCCAGCTATCACGGCTTTTCCGTCAATATAGACGTCTTACTCACGTGGGGTACCAACCGTTTTACAGCCATTCCCGTTCGACATGACCCGCGTCGTTTGGGCAGCTCGAATTACACATTCGCCAAACTGATTATCCATGGATTGAACATGCTGACCGGTTTCACCACCCTGCCGTTGCAATTGGCCAGCATTACCGGGTTTGCCTTCCTGTTGTTTGGTATAGGCGTCTTGGTTTATGTGCTTGGTCGCTATATTATCCTGGGGTACAGCGTCCCAGGTTTCCCCTTCCTTGCATCCATAATCGCCATTTTCTCAGGGGCACAGTTATTTGCCCTTGGGATTATCGGTGAATATCTGGCACGCATGTATTTCCAGATTATGAACCGTCCACCATATGCACTCCGCTCGAAAGCTGTTCATGGTCGCGAATCCTGAACTCTGTTCCATTCTGGAATGGGACAGCGCCTTTTTTGGTGTGACGATCGCGCGGGTCAACCGGAACCGCCTTGAGGTTGAAACTGTCGCGCAGATCATGGATTGGTGCCGGGAGAAGAAGGTAAGCTGCCTATATTTTTTGGCTGATAGCAACCATGTTGAGACTCTGCGCCTGGCAGAGAAAAATGGATTTTACCTGACCGATATCCGCGTGACTTATGAACATTCATTGCGTGGAATGGGGGAACAGCATGAGTCGGTTCCCAACATTCGTCTGGCAGTTCCGCAGGATTTACCTGTCTTGCGTGCAATGACTGATTCATCCTACCGTGACTCGCGCTTCTACTATGATGGGCACTTTCCGGAAGAGGCCTGTAACCGCTTGTACGAAATATGGATTGAAAAAAGCCTTTCCGGGTATGCCGAAGCCGTATTGGTGATGGGAGAACCTGGTCAGCCGGAAGGCTTTGTCACATGCAACACCAGCCTTCCGGAAGCTATAGGAAAGATTGGATTGGTCGGGGTGAGCAGGAGCTCCCGTGGACAAGGCGTCGGCAAGGCACTAATGCTGGAATCGTTGCATTGGTTTACCGCACACGGGATGGCATTCGCGCAGGTTGCCACCCAGGGGCGCAACATATCAGCCCAGCGCCTGTACCAAAGGTGCGGGTTCCTTACAAAAGAAGTCAGGTTTTGGTACCACCGCTGGTTCGGAGAAAAGTAAGTGCATTAAACATATCGGGGAAAAATCTTTTAAGGGTGAGCCAGGAGAAAGTGTAATATTTCTGGTTGTAGATTCCACAGCCACTCAGCGTCTCAAAACGCTGGGTGGCTGTTTATAATGGTAAAATACCATCCCATGATTGATACATCCATCTACTATATTACCTTCCTGCGTCACGGTGAATCGGTCAGAAACGCCGAAGACCGTTTCCAAGGCCATGCCGATTTTCCGCTAACTGAGAAAGGTTGTGCCCAGGCCCGGACATTGGCTGATCGCTGGCGAGACGAAGGCGTGACCTTCGATCAGTGCATTGCCAGTCCGCTCCTGCGCACCGGTCTTACGCCTGAACAAGCTGCGCAAGTCGCCCCACGCCCGGATTTCACGACGCCTTACACGCATTACGGAGAGACTGGCGAAAGCCGCTGGGAAGTATCCCTGCGGGCTGGACAGGCCATTCAGCATATCCTTGATCGCCGGCCGGGAGGTTATCTGGTGGCTGCTCATGGTGGGGTGCTCAACATGGCATTGTACGCCATTCTGGGTATCCCGGTACAGGCCGATTCCACCGGTCCCCGCTTTATGTTTCACAATACTACCTTTGCAACATTTGCATATGAGCTGGGGCACCACAACTGGCGCATGTTGAATTTCGATGATCGCCGCCATTGGAAGGAAGATTAAGGTGGAAAAATTAAACATTCTGGTGTTCGGGGCGGGCGCTATTGGCACCTATATAGGCGGCTCATTGGCGTTGACCGGGCACCATGTGGTATTCCTGGAGCAGCCCGGGATGGTGGAGGAATTGCAGAGACATGGGCTACGGCTGGATCTAAAAAAGGCGCAAGGTTCGCTTTTCACAATTTCACCTTCTTCGTTTGGCATTACTGATTCTCTCTCAGAAGCCCTCCACCAACGTTCCTTTGATATTGCCATTTTTGCCTTGAAATCCTTTGATACCGCCTCAGCGCTTGAAGGGATGAAACCCTTCGTCGGACAAATGCCGCCAATCCTGTGCCTCTCCAACGGTGTGGACAATGAACCGATCCTGGCTGCTGTACTTGGCAATGACAAGATCATCGCCGGTACTGTGACATCCTCTGTTACCCGCC
Source organism: Anaerolineales bacterium (assembly GCA_049514195.1). Lineage (GTDB taxonomy): Bacteria > Chloroflexota > Anaerolineae > Anaerolineales > Villigracilaceae > UBA877. The sequence continues at coordinate 4,309 of JBEKVG010000055.1, forward strand.
GTGCGGTTGGGGATATTGTTCTCGAAAGGCTGCGCGGCGTCGGCGTGGCGGACGGACATCCACTCTCGCTTTGCCTATGGGAAGCATTGGATGGCGCTTTCCTGAATCCGCGTCTCTATTCGCGCCCCGCTGACATGAAATGGTCAAAAATGTTGACCAACTTAATGGCCAACGCCACCGTTGCCATTTTGGATATGCCGCCGCGCGCAGTGCTGTCTAACCCCGGATTATTCCAGCTTGAGATTGCCATTCTACGTGAAGCTCTGTCTGTGATGAAAGCCCAAGGCATAAGAGTGGTGAATACCCCCAGAACGCAGGTACGCCTCCTGGCGTTGGCGGCTTATCTGCCAGCTTCTATCTCACGCATGTTATTAGTCAGAGCCGTCGGAGGTGGGCGGGGTGGGAAGATGCCGTCATTCCATATTGACGTGCATGCGGGCCGCGGCAAATCTGAAGTCGAGTGGCTTAACGGTGCGGTCGTCCGCTACGGTGAAAAGTTCAGCGTGCCCACGCCTGTCAACAAACAGCTAACCGGGATATTAATGGCCATGACGCGTGGAGAAATTCCATTGGCCGAGTTCGGTGGCCAACCTGACAAATTGTTGGAGTTTGTTACAAGTAGGAGATGATTAGTGAAGGGGGGGATATTTCCCCTTTCCAACTCCATGGATGAGTTCCAGACTGAAAATCTTTATGTTCTTTTTTTGCCTTTGGTGGTGAGATAATTTATGAACGATAAAATCAAATTCGTGACTCCACGGGATACTGTGGAAGTCCACCTTCCGGATGGACGTGTCCTCTCCGGGCCGCGTGGAACGAGCGCAGGTGCGTTTCTGGGGATAGACTACAGCGCCGATTCCGCACCATTGGTGGCAGCCATTGTCAACGGCGACCTGCGCGAGCTTACTTATCCTGTCCAGATGGAAGCCCGGCTTGCTCCTGTAACGATGGCCGATGCGGATGGGGCACGTATTTACCGCCGTTCTCTGACATTCCTGTTCAGCGCTGCGTTCGCAAACCAATTCCCTGGAAATCGCATGACGATTGAACACTCGGTCTCTTCGGGTGGCTATTTTTGCCAGGTGAGCGACCGGTCTCCTCTCAGCAATGATGAACTGTCTTTGCTTGATGAGCGCATGCGCAAATGGGTTAATAAGGATGAACCATTCCTCCGCCAGGAAGTCTCTCTGGCGGATGCCACTGGATACTTCGAAAGCAAAGGGTATCACGACAAAGTCCAGTTGCTGTCTTATCGGCAGAAAGGATATGTCACGCTTTATCAATTGGACGATTATCGCGATTATCATCAAGGGTACATGGTTCCCTCCACAGGCTATCTGAAATGGTTTGACCTCGTACCTGCCGGGGATGGTTTCATCCTGCATTATCCCCAGCGCCGCTCGCCTACCAGCATTTTGCCCTTACCTGAATATCCCAAACTACTGGCAGCCTTCCGTCAGTATGGCCAATGGTTAGACCGTCTGGGTATCGGTTCGGTCGGGGCATTGAATGATGCCATTCAGAATGGGCGCAGCCGTGAGGTAATCCTTGTCTCAGAAGCCTTACACGAGCAGAATATCGCCGAGATCGCCCGTCAGATCGCCGCTCGAGGCGAACAGGCGCGTGTGGTATTGATTGCCGGGCCGTCTTCTTCCGGGAAGACCACCTTTTCCCGGCGGCTGGCTATCCAATTACTTGCCCTGGGTCTTTCCCCCTTCGCCTTGGAATTGGATAATTATTTTGTGGATCGGGAGAAAACACCATTCGGTCAGGATGGCCAGGTCGACTTCGAAGCCCTGGAAGCCCTTGACCTGGACCGGCTTGGAAAGGATTTGTCACGTCTGATCGCTGGAGAAACCGTACAATTGCCCAAATACAATTTTAAAGCGGGGAAAAGTGAGCCCGGCGAAACGATCAAACTGGGAACGGAACAAATCATCATTATGGAAGGCATACATGGTCTAGATCCCCGTCTCGTTCCAGGACCGGTGGCTGAACATGCCTACCGGGTCTATGTCTCTGCCCTGACACAACTCAACCTTGACCGCCATAACCGCGTCTCCACCACCGACACACGTCTGATCAGGCGCATCGTCCGGGACATGCGTGAGCGTGGTTACACGGCCGCACAGACAATAAGCCGCTGGGAATCGGTAGGCCATGGAGAGAAAGAATATATTTTCCCTTATCAGGAAAACGCTGATGCGATGTTTAACTCCGCGCTGGTTTACGAGCTTTCCACCCTCAAACCGCTGGCCGAACCCATTCTACGCCAGGTGCCACATAGTACACCGGAATACATCGAAGCCAAACGCTTGCTGGCTTTTCTGGAATGGTTCCTGCCGGAGGAGATGGATTTAATCCCGGATAATTCCATTTTGCGTGAGTTTGTCGGGGGATCCATTTTGAAGGATTTTACCATTTGGAAAGCATAATTCTGTCGGGGGATCTTTTGAGATGAAGAGCACTTTCCTTGATCTTATAACGGGTCGTTCCTCCGTGAGGGGAAATGAACTTTTTTGAGATACTTCTCATCGCCCTTAGCCTGGCGATGGATGCCTTCGCCGTCTGTCTCAGCGTAGGGACACAGAAGCAGACTTCCGGTCCGCGTCCGGTTTTCCGGTTGGCATTCCATTTCGGGCTGTTCCAGTTCCTGATGCCTGTAATCGGCTGGTTCGCTGGCACAACCATTCTGCGTTATATCTCTGCTTATGATCACTGGGTAGCTTTTGTATTGCTGGCGTTCGTTGGGATACGTATGGTTCGCTCTGGCTTTAGGACTGATGCCGAAGAATTAAAGAATGACCCCTCGCGCGGCTGGACGCTGATTCTTCTGGCTCTTGCCACCAGCATCGATGCACTTGCAATTGGCTTCAGCCTGGGTGTAGTCGGTGTGACCATTTGGTATCCGGCTATTGTTATCGGTGTGGTGACTGGGTTGATCTCTTGGTTGGGGATTTTCCTCGGAAACCGTTTGGGGCAAATGTTCGGGAAACGCATGGAAATAATCGGAGGTATTGTCCTGATATTGATCGGCGTCAGGATTTTGCTAGTCCACCTTCTGGCATAGGGTTTTATCTTTTTGGAACTTATGCGTACAATTGCCGCCGGATTTGTCCCACCTGCGTGCGCAGCCGATCATCCCGCTCCAACAAGTCTGCCACTTTTTCACATGCATACATGACGGTAGTGTGGTCACGACCGCCCAGGGCCTGCCCGATTTGTGGAAGGGAAACATTTGTTTCGCGCATCAGGTACATGGCAATCTGACGCGGCAGGGCCACATCGTGCGAGCGATCGGGTGAGAGCAAGCGGTCAACAGACAAGTTGAAAGCCTTGGCAACCATATCGACTACCGCTCCAGGTTTCACATCCCCGCGCTGAGGCAACAGGTCGGCCAGGGCTACTTCCGCTAATTGAGGCGTCATCACCATGCCGCTTAGGTCAGCAAAGGCCACTATGCGGTTCAAAGCCCCTTCCAACTCGCGGATATTGGACTGGACGCGGCGGGCAATTAATTCCATTATTTCGCCCGGCACCGTCCGACCCAGGCGTTCGGCCTTGGACTCCAGGATCGCCTGGCGCGTTTCCAGATCAGGCAATTGGATGTCGGCCGTGAGTCCCCATTCGAAGCGCGAACGCAGGCGTTCTTCCAGTGTCACCAGGCTTTTGGGCGGGCGATCCGATGAAACAATGATTTGCTTGTTCTGTCCATGTAGGGTATTGAATGTGTGGAAGAATTCCTCTTGCGTTGATTCCTTTCCTGCAATGAACTGGATATCGTCCACCAGCAAAACGTCTGCCGAGCGGTATTTTTCCCTGAATGCTTGCGTGGTATGGCTCCGGATGGCGCTAATCATGTCATTGGTGAATTCTTCGGAAGAAACATAAAGCACATTCTGGCCATGCTCCTGGCAATAATTTCCAATGGCGTGCAATAAATGCGTTTTACCCAATCCGACGCCGCCGTACAAAAACAGGGGATTATAGGCTGTAGCCGGATTTTCTGCAACCGCCTGCGAGGCGGCATGGGCCAGCCGGTTGTTTGGGCCAACGACAAAATTTTCGAAGGTGTAGCGAGGATTCAGCGAAGAGCTTCTTGGACTGGAAGCCGGAATCTCGTCGGTTAGTGCGCCGGCCTCTCCCGGGGCATCATTTGATGAATCTGGAACATCCGGGCTGCTCCCGTTGGCATGGACAACAAAAACCACCTCCACCAAGCGATTCATGATGCCCGTCAAAAGGCGTGTCACAGTGCTGGAAAGACGGCTTTCAAGCCAGTCCCTGGCATAGGCATTCCGTACTGTAATGGTGAAAAGTCCGTCCACGTACGATGCAACCCGGGTATCACGTACCCAGGTGTCAAAGGATGCTTTTGGCATCTCCATCTGGAGCTGCCCTAATGCTGACTGCCAAGCCTGCTCGGCGTCCATCTCGTATTCCTCTAAAAAACAGAAATTTGTTGCTGAAGTGCAGGGACAGAAGCCCACTGCCTGCGCAGTGGGAAAGCCCTTTATTCCAATAAATTGATGTTCTTACGATCTTACTCGTTTGGGGAGGATAGTACCCGCTATCCAATCGCTTAGAAACATTCTAGCAGAAAAAATGGATTTGTTCCATACGTACAACCTACGCAACCTTAAAAACTTTTGAATCTTTAAGACATATCGAATCTTAAAAAACCTAATGAAACACCCTGCCGGAAAATCCATGTTTCTTCAAATGCCAACCCCCACCGCCTCTGGTATAGCAAGTTAGACCGCCACATCTTGGGGAGAGTCAGGCACACTTCTACGTGTACTGGAGCAACTTCTGACGTACCTTAAAAATCCTTTTTGAAACAAAGCTCTGGCAAGCGCTGTGTGAAACGCAGAAAATTGGGCTTCGGACGCTGAAAAGATGTTGCTCAGGCTGATTCCTCAGTTGTGGTACGCGGCACCCAGGCAAGAATGGTTGTTCCCTCTCCTGGAGCGGTGATGATATCCAGGTCACCGCCCACATTGGTGACGCGCGTCCGCATATTTGCAAGACCGTGACCAACCGTCTTAATGGCCTTTTCTAGGTCGAAGCCATCCCCATTGTCATGGATCTCGAGCAAGCCGCGGTCGGATGTACTCCAAAGGTCAATCATGACCTTGCTGGCATTGGCGTGTTTGGCAACATTTGCCAGGGCTTCCTGGCAGATATGGAACAATGCCATCGAATTTACCGGCTGCAAGTCAGATAAAGGCTCTTTTGGTCCGGCCAGGCTGACTTCAATCTTTGTATTTTGCCTGAACTCTGCAACCAGCCTTCCAAGCCCTTCAATGAGACTTTCTCCGCGTAACTGTCGTGGGCGCAAGTCGAGGATGTAGTTGCGGATGTCACGGATGGTGCGGTTAAGACCATCCATCGCTTTCTGCAGTTGGTTGTCAGCTGACTCGGGATCCTCGTGCAATACCGCACGTGCATTCTCAAGCACCAACCCTACGCCATAAATGGACTGGATGATGCCATCATGTAAGTCCATGCCGATCCGTTCACGCTCCTCCAGGATTGTCACACGGCGAACGTTGGAGTGCAGGCGGGCATTCTCAATGGCTGTCCCGGCACTGGCAGCAACTGAGACAAGTAGTTCAAGTTCGCCTTTGGCTATTGCCTTCTTGCTACGGCTGGCGATGGTCAGAACTCCGACTATTTCCCCATGTGCTGACATAGGGATGCAGGCAATCTGCCTGAACCCAGCCTTGACCACTGCTTGACGTGTGACACGCTCATCTTTTTCAAGGGCATTGCTGATGACCGGTTGTTTTGTCTGCGCAGCCTGGCCGACCATTCCTTCGCCCATTTTGTATCGGTTACGGGTCCAGAATGCTTCGGCCGCTTCCCCGCGATGCAACACCA
>JBEKVG010000056.1:0-10181 GCA_049514195.1 Anaerolineales bacterium
TTCTACATGTCGACGAACACCTGAATTTTATTATCACTCAATATGGCGCGTGGACGTATGGTCTGCTATTCTTCGTTATTTTCATGGAAACTGGATTCGTTGTAACCCCCTTCCTGCCAGGGGATTCGCTCATCTTTGCCGCGGCGACATTCGCAGCACGTGGTGCGTTCAATCCCTGGTTACTTTTTCTCTTGCTTGCATTCGCAGCTGTCGCTGGAGACAACATCAACTATTGGGTTGGACATACAGTCGGCTCTAGGGCTTACACTGGCGAAGTCAAATGGATTAAGAAAGAGTATTTGGAACGCACGCAAGCTTTCTATGAAAAACATGGTGGCATGACAATCTTTCTGGCGCGCTTTGTTCCTATTATCCGTACCTTTTCTCCTTTTGTTGCCGGAGTCAGTAAAATGCCTTATGGTTATTTCATAACCTGGGATGTTATCGGTGGTGCCACCTGGGTAGCCACCTTCACTCTGCTCGGTTACTTCTTTGGTAATATCCCCTTCGTTCAGGACAACTTTGAACTGGTCATCATTGCCATCATTCTTATTTCACTCGTCCCGGCTGTAGTGGAAGCATTAAAAGTCAGGAGAGAAGGTAAGAAGCAGAACGCGCAAGCTAATAGTTAGCCACCGATGTCCTCTCTTGCCTTGCTGTCTGGTGGTAAATCCGGTCGTATGGGACAGGATAAAGCCTTAATACCCTTCCTGGGCCGTCCGCTCATTCTGCGAATTTTGGAACGCCTGGTATTCGCCATGGACGAGGTCATCCTGTCAACCAATCATCCGGCGGATTACGCTTTCCTCAACCTGCCGCTCTACCCGGACCTCCTTCCTGATTGCGGTCCTCTGGGCGGTCTTTACACTTCGCTCAACGCCGCTCATAGCCAGATTGTTGCCGCGGTTGCCTGCGACATGCCCTTCGCCAATCCAACCCTCTTTGAATATGAATGCGAACTTCTTTCCAAAACAGGGGCAGATGTGGTCATTCCATCTACGCCGCAAGGGCTGGAACCGTTGCACGCTGTCTACCGTTGCCAAACCTGCCTGCCAGTCATCCAATCGGCTCTGGAAGCCGGCAGGTTGAAGCTGGTCGGCTGGCTACCGGAAGTGGATGTAAAGATGATTCCGCCTGATGAAATCGTGCATTTCGACCCACGCGGTCAGGTTTTTTGGAACATCAATACACCAGAGGAATTCCACCAGGCGGAAGAGCAAGCCAAGTTGGAAGAAAATTAGACATCCTGCGTATAGACCGGACTTCGATATTCAAGCCGTCTCATTGTCCCCAATAGTATATGCGTAAATCACTTTCGCATATAGCACTGGCAATGTTATTTGTAGCTATCCTTCAATTCTGCGACCGGCAAGGCGACCTGTCCTTCCCTTATATCTCCGATCAATATCATATCCTGCGGACAATTCATCACACAATAGGCCATATAAGCCGCCATCAAAGTATCCAATTCTTCGGTAGTATACACAAGTTCCATCGGGAGCGCTCCATGCAACAATTTATAGCGTGTGATCTCTTCAAAAAACTCCATTGGGTCTTTGATTCCTGCTCCCTTCTCATATAATATGATTTGACGCTGAAGACGACCCTCCAGAGTTGGCTTTGGAAGAGGTAATTTTCCCAACAAGGCACAAAAGGCGGCGTGGGGATGTGTTTCCAGCCATTGATGGGTTGTGTTCTCTGCAGGATATTGTTTAAATCCGGCTTCCTCTAGGCGTTGGTATAAATCAAACCCCATCTGCATCCATGCAGGACATGCCTCTCTTTGGGAAGGGGTTGGCGATAAAGAGATACCGCGTTCATGCAGCTCACTTTCTGCCTGACGCATATTTGACCCGCGCAATTGACCGAGAGCCAGGTTCTGCTTTTCCAGTTTTTTTCGGACCAATCCAAGGTTGGGACGCGGTGGAGCGTTGACTGCCACAACTACGGCCTGGTGAGCGGTTACAAATGTGAGGACATCATTAAGATCACCGGCTGCCAGCGCGATCAATTGGCAGTCCTGTTCTACCGCTGCAAAAGTGAACGAATATCGTCCAGCGGTTGGGTCAACACCTACAAAAGAGCGAGAGGTTTTTTCCATAATTACCTGGCAGAAAAATCATTCCCTTTTTTGAAACTTTCTATACCAATAGGTATCTACTCACACTCGACAGGGAGCGGCAATGCAGGGGAGCCAAAAAGGCTTTGAATGGCTTTGAAAGAAGACTGGCTATTCAAAGCGGCTGTGGCTATCACCGAAGCTATGGCCGCATAGGCCCTTGCTCCCCAACCAGAGCGGAAACAGCCAATGATTTTGCGATGCACGACGGATGGACGCAAGTACCGCTCGCTCAGGTTATTAGTTGGATTGACATCCGTGCGATATAAGAAGACGAACAGGCAATTCCGGTACTTGCAATACCGTTTCAAGAGTCTTTTGGCTTCAGGGATTTGCAGTGAACGTTCCAGCAGCCAGTTGCAGATATGTTCAACCCGTCGGACTTGTGCCTGAAACTCTGGAGGAGACAGTTGATCTCTCTTGTTATGCAAATGGATCGCCGAGCGGAACAAAGCTTGCATCGCTCTGGGCCAAAAGGAGGCTGGGTATCGGTCGATCACTGCCTGCAAGTTGCGCAATTGATGTGCCATGCACAGTTGGCGATAACGAGCCGGAGCTTTCATTTGAGCCGAGTAGCAATCACTCACCCAGACATCCACCATATGTCCAGCCATAACATCTTTGATAACATCCACACTGCGGTCGAAACGGATCACATGGAGAACTGCGCTGGCTGAGCAAAAGACCCACTGCCACCAATTCTGCCCATCCACCCGACTGCCGGTTTCGTCACAATGCACCACAATACTCTTCTGGATTTCGGCCTGGATGGGTGCCACTTTTGCGATGGCGCTCTTCCCACCCCTTTGCATGATCTGGTCGATCCCGCCCTGGCTGATCTCCACCCCATGCAGGTCTCGCAGAGCCGATTGCGTACGCTTATAGCTCATGTGTTGTTCCTGGCGATAGTACACCACTGTTCCTTCCAACCGTGCCCCAAATGTACGCCCCATTTCCAGCCCAGTGGCGGGTTGACCAATCTGCTTCTTTCCACAGCAAGAGCACTCCGCTGCATACTGCCGCACTTCGATCACTTCCGCTTTCGCATCAGGCAATTCGGTGATCTGGTTCACATCCACCATTTCACTACTTTCTTTCGTCAGATCACTCTGGCAGTGTTCACATACCTGAGGCTTCACTTCCACAATATGATCCGGCTCCGCCACAAACTTGCGCTCGTATTTCACGTGGCCGGTTGGTGGCCCATGCCGGTGCCGCTTGCGGTCTTTGGGGCGGTTTGCTTTCTGATCCAGCGATGGAGGCTGGGATGAGTTACTGGAGTTCGTCGGCGGCTTTTTGCCCTTTTCCAGCTTCAGCCGCATGGCTTCATTATCTGCTCGCAGTTTGTTGTTCTCTTCAAACTGTTCAAGCGCCAACTGTATCAACTCTTCACGGCTCATTCGAGCCAAGTCATCATGGGTCATTTCGACCCTATCTTACCAAACCTCGCGATTTTTGAGGAGGGTGTGAGTAGATACACCAATAGTGTAGAACAAAATTGATTTCTACGCAACTGATTCGCTTTATTTCACAAATATCTCCTATCCAGGAAATATCATTGTTGCCAGTGCTCAGCAGCGGAAAATCAGAAAAAGGTGAATTTTATATCTGAAGCGGAGCTGTGCCGCGTCCGATGTTTTCAAGGAATTCCTGCCGCGTTGCCAGGTTCGCCCGGAAAGCGCCGTGCATGGCCGAAGTTGTCATCCGGGCATTGTGTTTTTGAACACCGCGCATCATTATGCACAGATGCAGGGCTTCGACTACCACTGCGACCCCTTGCGGATGAAGCAAGTCACGGATGAGGTCGGCTATCTGACGGGTCATCCGTTCCTGAACTTGTAAACGGCGGGCATAAAGATCTACAATGCGGGGAATCTTGGAAAGGCCGAGTACTTTTCCATCCGGGATGTATGCCACATGGACACGTCCCATAAAAGGTAAAAGGTGGTGCTCACATAAGCTGTAGAACTCCACATCCCGCACGATGACCATTTCGTCATATTTGACTTCAAAAATAGCATCGTTCACTACCACTTTTGGGTCGGCGTGATAACCGGATAGTAATTCCGCATACATGCGAGCCACACGCTCGGGAGTATGTTTTAGTCCCTCTCTGTCTGGATTCTCACCAAACGCTTGTAGCATGCGTAAGACAGCTTCTTGAATCTCCAAAGTATTGACTTTTCCGCCAGCCAGTCTTTCATCAAACAAATTGTCGTCAAATTCAAATTGTTCCATAGGCCTCTCTGAAAATAAAGGCCCGGGGCATTCCCGGGCCACTGGGATGCATCTCGACGAATTAACCTACCCTCGGTTCAATCAGTCCATAGGTATCGTCGCGTCGTCGATAAAGGACATTGATCGTATCCGTCTCGATATTATAAAATATGAAAAAATTATCATGTCCTAGCAATTTCATTTGTTCGAGAGCCTCAGCCTCATCCATTGGGATCAAATCAAAAGTCTTGTGCCGGGAGATAACGGAGATCTGCTCGCTGGTTTCCTTATCTGCAGGCAACGCTGCAACTTCTGCAGCTGAACGGCTGTTTCCCCTTCCACGATAATGCTTGCCTTTGTAACGTTCCAACTGGCGTTGCATTTTATCAATCGTTACATCGAAAGCCGTAGTTAGCTCATCAGAACGTTCTTCCGTGCGGAGCAACGCCCTACGGCCTCGTACAGTGATTTGAGCTACATAACGATCAGTGGCACTGCGTGCTGATTTTATATAATCCAGATCCACCCTGACTTGTTCAATCTCGCTGAGATACCGATCCAGTTTGGAGGCTTTCTTCATAACATATTGCTTTATACGATCATCTACTTCCAAGTTTCTCTCAAATATATCCACTTGAACTGTCATAACTTCCTCCTTGTGAGATTTGGATTTGTCAAACAATTTGCAAACCGTGCTGTGGCAATGCCCTTACCAGGGTCAGGCCATAGACAGTCTTTGCACCAGCTTTTACAAGTGCGTCAGAACAAGCTGCCAGTGTGGCGCCACTGGTCACTATGTCATCCATCACCAGGATAGCCTTTCCAGATGCCAGAGCTGGATCCGCGCAAAATGCACCAGAAATATTCTCCTTTCTTTCTTTCATTGAAAGCCCAACTTGTGATCGAGTCTCCCTGACGCGTCCTAACACCTTTGATGAGTAGTGCCAGTTTTGAATACTTGAAAACGGCCTTGCCAATAGTCCGACTTGATTATAGCCACGTTCCTTCATTCTTTGCCTACCTAACGGAACAGGCACCACCATATCCACTCGCCAGTCCAATTTTCTTACATACTCCACTAGATAGGGTGCCAAAGTATCACCAAGAGCCACGTTCCGGCGATATTTCAGAGTATGCAATGCAAGGCGAATGGGCCCTTCAAAGACCGCCCAGGACCGTAATGCCTCATAGGGCGGATGAGAGTCATTACAGCTGAGGCATAAACCAGGGCAGGAAATTGGTAAACCGCAAATCTGGCAGGCCGGTTCCGGAACAGGTTTGACCTTCTGCTGGCAATCTGGACACCAGCGAAATCCGGTCCGATTACAGCCTCCACAGACCGGCAGAAAGAGCCAGTCCAGGCTGCTCCATAACCATCGGGTGAGTCGATATGATCGGGACACATCCTCCCAGTCATTTTACAGAATTTTTTTAAAGACACTATCTAAAGAAGGAACACTAAATAAACAAATTTGCAGCCATCATAACCCTGTCCAGACGTCGGTGTCGGGCTTGGAGTGATTTTCGGGAGGATGTAGTTGATAATGTTGGGGATAAGCGGACGAACAGTTAAATAGACGGCATATAAAACTACAATAACCAATGCAATGATTAATATATACTCGAGTAAGCCATGGCCACTTTCCTTTGGTGCAAATGACATATTGTTTCACATCCTTTCCATCGGGGAATTTCTCGTAAGGCCATTCAGAGATGTTAGACAATTGCATTATATAATGTTTTGTTTACGAAAACAAGAAAGTTTCTTTGCAAATAATTAAATTTATTCAGAAAAGCTATTTCAAGGTCATGGGGGTGTTTCCAATCCGATAGGCGTAGTGTGGAGAAACCACCAGCGCATCCATGTCAGACCAATCACGAGCAGGGCCGGCAGGAGCAGGAGTAAAATGTCGGCCAAAGCCGCACTCGCTTTCGTCCTCGTCAGGCTAAGTGTCAGAAGCCAAAGACCAGCCAGGTTGAACACAAGCATCATTCCTGCCACCCCCCACCGCTTGAGCCAGGGTCGTCGTTCAGTCAGGATGGCCATGAAAAATAGTAAGGGAATGAAAAGAAAGGGACATTCCTTGGGAAGTATTGGGATACCCAGCAAAGGTGTCACAGATAGGCTCAAGCTTACCGTCCAGAGGAAGGCGTGGAAGTCTTTTTTTAAGCAGCTTCTCCATTCGAAAAATAACACCACAAGCAGGCTTGCCGCGAGCACCCAGCCAAGCCGCTGTCCTGCCACCGGCGACCAGGAGGCAAAAATGCCTATTGAAGAGGTTCCAGAATTATAAGTAAGATGGGTAATTAACCCGCGCACGAAGGGCAGCAACCAGTTTGGTAAAAGCAGGAAAGATAATCCCAATAGAATAGCGAAGCTCATAAGGAATCCCCACAGGACTCGTGATCGACGTTGGTAAATGATCCACCAAAAAATGAAAAAGGCCAGCACTCCAGTGATACGTGCCGCGCAAACCAACAGGATCAACAACCCTCCGGCCAGCTCGTCAAGTTCATCTCGCAGAGCCAAAAGGAAACCCGCCAGAGCCAAAGTAACAAACCCGGTTGCGTTGCCACTGACCAGCGAAATCGCACCATACACCCAAACCAATGGAAAGAGTAGGATTATGGGAAAAAGTATACGCCCCGGTTTCCAGCTGATCAACTGAAGAGACAGGTAGCCTGATGCCACCAACGCAATTTCGAGACAGGTCATCCAGATGGACCTCGCCAGGGCATAATCCGGTATAAGCGCGAATGGAAAATAGAAAAGTTCCACCGGGAATGGAAGCCATAGAATTAATGGATCCTGTCCATCCGCGGCCAGTCGTCCGTAGTAAACGATCTGCGCCCGCTGTGTGGCTGGAACACTGTAGGGACTGTCACCATATTCGAGGAATGTTCGCGCCCCCAGCCATGGGATCAGGAAATCCTTCTCGAGCGGATGAGTGTGCACGTAGCGCATATTGGCCCACGCCAGGCCACCTAAGGTTGCGAGGACCAGGCAGATGATTAGGATGGTAACCAGGATTGTCAGAGGGCGGGACATTTGATAATAATTTTACCTTCAATTTCGAGGGAATTAACAAGATTGATGAAATGGCAGAACCCCTCTATCTGATTATAATGGGTATGCTAAACAAGTAAAAAACATCCGCGCATCTCAGTACACACAATAATAATAGTATGCCCAAACCTGCAACCGCCCAACTTTTCATCACCTGCCTGGTCGATTCCTTTTTCCCGGCAATTGGTGAGGCGATAGTATATATGTTGAACCGTGCCGGCGTGTGCGTTGAATTCCCCGCTATGCAGACTTGTTGCGGACAGCCTGCATTCAACGCCGGGTTGCGTAGCCAGGCTCGTCCTCTTGCTGAGCACACTCTCAAAGTCTTGGAAAGGACGACCAGTGATATCGTCATCCCCTCCGGCTCGTGTACAGCCATGCTTCGTCGCGGCTACCTGGAGCTCTTCAAAGATGACCCGCGCTGGTTGGCTCGTGCCCAAACGCTTGCTGGACGTGTTTATGTGTTCACCGAATATCTGGTGGATGTTCGTGGCATTTGTGAACTGGGAAGCCATTGGCCAGGGAAATTGACCTATCATCCCTCCTGCCATCTCTTGCGCATCCTCGGTGTGGACCGCCAGCCGACCGTCTCCTTTTGGCCAATGTCAGAGAAGCTGAAATGGTTGAACTTCCTGAATGCCAAGAATGCTGCGGATTTGGCGGCATCTTCTTGGTGGAACACCCCGAAATTTCAGCAGAACTCCTGAAGCGCAAGATCTCAAACCTGGAGAAGACCTCCTCACCCACACTGGTTGTCTGCGATACCGGCTGCCTGATGCATCTCCAGGGCGGGCTGCAATACGAAAGGAAAGATCAACGTTTCGTTCACATCGCAGAGGTCCTAATTTGACAATGTCACATTAACCATGCGTTGGATGCGCCGACGGTCGGAATAGGACGGAAACGCGTGAGATGGGTGCTCGAGGTAGACATTCGTGCATATTTTGATACGATCTCGGATGAGTGGCTGATGAAATTCATCGAGCACCGGATAGGGGATCGGCGCATACTTGATCTGATCCAGAAATGGCTAAGGGCAAGTATGCTGGAATACGGGAGTTGGACGCAAAGTGAAGAGGGACGCCGCAGGGCAATTTAATCAGTCCTGTCTTGGCGAATACCTATCTACACTATGCGTTCGACCAATGGGCGCAGCAGTGGCGAAAGCAGCAAGCACGAGGCGACGTGATCATCGTGTGGTATGCGGACTACATTGTGGTAGGCTTTGAGCATCGAGCCGAAGCAGAGCGGTTCAAGGAAGAACTGGCTGAAAGGCTGAAGAAGTTCAACCTGGAATTGCAAGGGGAGAAGACCCGCTTGATCGAGTTTGGGCGTTGTGCGGCGAAAGACCGAGCAGGCAGAGGGGAAGCCAAACCAGAGACGTTCAACTTTCTGGGTTTTACCCACATTTGTAGCAAGAAACGCAATGGGCAATTCTGCGTGTTGAGGCAAACGATGAAAAAGCGTATGCGGGCGAAGCTGAAAGCTCTAAATATTGAGATGAAGCGACGTATGCCTATACCTGTCCAAAAACAAGGCCAATGGCTGTGATCGGTACTGATGGGGCACTACCAATATTATGGAGTGCCTCGAAATAGCCCAGCGATGAGCGCATTCCGGAAAGAAATGGTGCAACTTTGGTAACGGAACTTGGAAAGGCGTAGACAAAGAGGCAGCACCCCGTGGGAGCGCATCAACCGATCGACGCAAAAGTGGCTACCCTATCCGCATATTTGCCAACCTTATCCGGAGCAACGCCTATGCGTCACTACCTGAGACAAGAGCCGTATGCGGCAAATCAGCTCGTACGGATCTGTGAGGGGGCAACCTGTAAGGGCTGTCCCTACCTCGACATTATGAAATTTCCTGGGAAGCATTTCGGTCTCTGAATAAAACGGGCGTTTGGAAATGGTCTCGCCCTTGATTTGGAAAGCCAATGAATGAGATAATGAAAATAACCATTACGCAAAAACAAGGTCACGTTCTCGTGAGTGTCCTGGAATTGGCTGGCAAACTGTATGGGTCCAACTCTGGGTGACTTGTCGACGAGGCCAGAAAAGCCTACCGCAACGGCACCTGTGATCTGCTGATTGACTTGAGCCAATTGACCTTCCTGAGCAGCGCTGGCATCACGGCAACCCATCAAACGACGTCGATATTCAGCGGTCAGCCAATTCTCGAAGAAGAAATAGGTTGGGCATCGTACCATGCATTTGATCGGGATTGTGGCAGTAGGATCAAAAAACACGTGAAACTTCCCCCCGCAACCTGCTGTGGCCACCATTCTGGATATTGCAATTTTTGACTCCCTGTTCGAAATCCATAAAGACCTGGATGTGGCGTTGGCATCTTTTTAGTAATTCTTCCGGGCGCGTTGACTCAACCGCCTTCAGGCCGCCCGGCGGCGGAATTGAACCGTTCAGCGCCCACTCCGAAAGCCAGGTGATGTTTCCGGGGTCGTATGGTCGCCCATCCAGCCGTTTCCGACCAGACCATGCCAACCAGTACGGCGTCAGGTAGGTTTTCAGCTCGGCATCATCCAGCTTCTCGCGGGCGCGTAGAAACCACACCGCATCGATCACCGGCCGTATTGCCATAACCCCGGAATCCTGCCGCCGGTCACCGCCGTAAAGACCCGCACATCCGGGTGCAGCATGGCTTCCGCGGGCGAGCACGGCAGCCCCTACCCCTCGACTCCCTCCTCAGAGATAGAATCAGAATCAGATTCTGAAGGAGAAGTAAAGTCAACCCCTTCTCCTTCGTTACATATTTGTCACG
>JBEKVG010000057.1:0-10101 GCA_049514195.1 Anaerolineales bacterium
TGGACCTCCATCTGGGCTTACTCGCAAATTTCGTCCGGATTGGCTGGCGCCCGCCGTATCCTGGAACTGATCAATCGCGAGAATGACCTTGACCAGAATGCCATCGGATATGCGCAGACCATGCGCGGCGAGATCGAATTCCGCCATGTGACCTTTGCCTACCCGACCGGTGAACCGGTTCTCCAGGATATTTCCTTCAAGGTAAAACCAGGTCAGACAGTTGCCATTGTCGGGCAAACTGGCACCGGCAAGACCTCGATGATGAAATTGATCAACCGCACTTATGATACCAGCCAAGGGATGATCCTCGTGGATGGTGTGGATGTGCGCAACTGGAACCTGGCCTCCCTACGCTCGCAGATTTCCATCATCGAACAGGATATTTTCCTGTTCTCCCGTTCAGTGGCTGATAATATCGCCTTTGGAAAGCCGGACGCCACGCGTGCGCAGGTGGAAGAAGCCGCTAGGTCTGCCCAGGTAGATGATTTTATCCATGAGTTCGAAAAAGGCTATGACACCGTCATCGGCGAGCGCGGAGTCACCCTCTCCGGTGGCCAACGCCAACGTCTGGCAATTGCACGCGCTTTCCTGACCGGCCCGCGTATCCTCATCCTGGATGATTCAACCAGCGCCATCGACTCCGCCACGGAGGATAAGATTCAGCGCGCCATTGCTGCGGCAGCTAAAGGCCGCACAACCTTCATCATCACCCATCGCCTGTCTCAGATCCGCTGGGCAGACCTGATCATTGTCCTACGCAAAGGCCGTATCGCTGCCATTGGCAATCATGATGAATTAATGAAAACTTCCGAGGCATATTCGAGGATATTCAGGGAATAATTAGTAGGGGCACGACGACGCCGTGCCCCTACCGGAGATATTATGGGTTTCTACGAAGGACTTAACGAAGAACAATATGACCGCCAGTATCCCGACCGCGAGTTGACGCGCCGGATCGTCGCTTATTTCACCACGCAGCGCAGGCAGGTTGCCATCATTATTCTCCTGACAGTCCTGATGGCGGTCATCTCCGCCGCGGAACCGGTTGTGGTCGCCAGGGGTCTTGACGCACTCAAGGGGCATCCCACACTGGCTGTCAGCCTGCTCATCGGCTTGATTGTGCTTTTCATTGGCGTTTCCAACTGGGGTATCAACTGGATCAGGCGCCGCCTCACGGTCCGCACTGTGGGGGATGTCATTCTCAACCTGCGTACCCTCGCTTTCCGTGCCGCTGTAGAACATGACCTGTCTTTTTATGACCAGTTCTCTTCCGGGCGCATTGCCTCCCGCATCAATTCCGATACTAGTGACCTGGGCAACCTGGTCACCATCATCACCGACGTGTCCGCCCAGATTTTCCAGGCCATCCTGCTTGGGGTCATTATCGTCCGCACCGAGTGGCACCTAGCCCTATTGCTCTTCGCCTTCCTACCTTTCATCTTCGGGTTGGCGCTCGGCTTTCGCAGTCTGGCCCGGCGGGTCACCAAGAGTGGCATGCAGGCCATGGCAGATGTCAACTCCGCCATCAAGGAGACAGTCAGCGGCATTGCCATCGCCAAGAACTTTCGCCAGGAAAATAGCATTTTCGAAACCTTCAACGCCGCCAACCGCACATCATACCGGGTCAACGTGTGGCGTGGCTTTGTCCTTTCCCTGGTCTGGCCCTCGTTGAATACCGTCAGCGGGATCGGTACAGCCATCCTGGTCTACGCCGGTGGTCTGAGCGCCGCACAGGGAGCCATCACCATTGGCGCATGGTATCTGTTCATCCTGAGCCTGGGGCGCTTCTTCGACCCGGTCTTGAACCTCTCGTCCTTCTGGTCTAACATCCAGTCCGGACTGAGCGCAGCCGAGCGCATATTCGCCCTGATGGATGCCGAGCCAAATGTTGTCCAGATCGATAATCGGGACGTTCCGACTCTAAAAGGCGAAATTCGCTTCGAAAACGTCTCCTTCCGTTATGCAGAAAACGAACCGGTCCTGGCGGATTTCAGCCTGACCATTCATCCTGGCGAAAATATGGCCATTGTCGGGCATACCGGCGCGGGCAAGTCCTCCCTGGCGAAGCTGATTGCACGTTTCTACGAGTTCCAATCCGGACGCCTAATGATTGACGGGCAGGATATTCGTTCCTTCAATTTGCAGCAATACCGGCGGCAGCTTGGCATTGTTTCACAGGTGCCATTTCTGTTTTCAGGCACGGTCGCCGGGAATATCCGTTACGCCTGCCCTGAGGTGACTGATGCAGAAATCCAGTCCATGGCTCGCCGCATCGGTGACGGTGAATGGCTGGAAACCCTGCCGGATGGGATGAACACGCTCGTCGGGGAACGCGGCACCATGCTCTCCATGGGACAACGTCAGTTGGTAGCTTTACTGCGCGTGCTGATGCAAAAACCCGCCATTTTTGTCCTGGATGAGGCTACTGCCAGCGTTGACCCGTTCACCGAGTGGCAGATCCAGCAAGCTTTGAACATGATTCTGGTAAAATCAACTAGTATCCTGATTGCCCACCGGCTGTCGACGATCAAGGCCGCTGACCGGATTATCGTAATTGAAAAAGGCAGGATCATCGAAACAGGGCATCACGCCGGCTTGCTCGCACAAGGCGGGCATTACGCCATGCTCTATAACACCTACTTCCGTCACCAGTCCCTCGCATACGTGGAGCAGGCGAAAGAATTGGTTGCAAAATAAGGGTCGAAGGCACTGCTGATGCATTATTTTTTTCAGCTAATCCAAAACTTCATCCTTGCCATGAAAAGCGGCCAACTGCCCCAATTGGGAGTCTGGACCTATCTGGTATTGGCTGTTGTAGTCGCCGTCGAAGGGCCTGTGGCAACCCTGCTGGGAGCCGCGCTTGCCTCGGCCGGTTTAATGCGCCCATGGCTGGTATTCATCGCGGCTTCAATTGGCAATCTGACAGCCGACTCGCTCTGGTATACATTAGGCTATGCCGGAAAACTTGAATGGGCTTTGCGCTTGGGTCGCAGGCTGGGTTTACGGCCTGAAATGCTCGAGAGGTTGGAACAAGGCATGCACGAACACGCTGCCAGAATTTTATTTTTTGCAAAACTTACTGTCAGTTTCATGATCCCATCTCTGGTTGCTGCCGGGTTGGTAAAAGTTCCCTGGCGGCGCTGGTTTCCCGCTTTGTTTGCAGGCGAAATGATCTGGACCGGCTCATTGGTTTTAATCGGATACTACACTACCGAAGCCATAAAACGTGTTGAACAGGCAGTGGAATATGCAGTATTGACTCTGTCACTGGTATTTGTCATCTTCATGCTCTGGGAAGGCCGGCACTTATTGCGACAGCTTCTCAAAATCAACGGGACAGACCAGCATCCAGGCAAGTAAGGAAAGAAAAAACCTCCGTGCGTATCCTGATCGTGGCGACTTCCAATTACATCGCCTTCCATGGACAGGCAATTTTCACCATCAACCTGGCCGAGGGTCTGACGAAACGTGGCCATACCGTGCTGGTACTCGTCGCATCGGACGCCGGCAGTGCTTACCATTCCGAGCGCAACGGCGTCCAGATCGAAGCCCTGCCAGCCTTGAGCCTGAAAATCTTGCACCCGGATGTCTTTCTGCCGCTTTTCACAGCCCGGGCCATCCAGCGCGTTTTCGAGACCTTTCAACCGGATGTTGTTCATATCCAAGATCATTATCCTTTATGCCATTATGCAACCATTACAGCCAAACGGCTGGGCATAAAATGCATTGGCACCAATCATTTCATGCCCGAGAACCTAGCACCCTACGTACCGGTGCTCTCCAGGATCAAACCGTTCTTCAACTGGGTATTGTGGACATGGATGCGGAAGACCTATGATCGAGTGGATGTAGTCGCGGGTCCCTCCGGCACTGCTGCCGGGATCTTGCGCTCGGCTGGGCTCCGCCCGCCGGTCTTCCCCGTATCCTGCGGGGCGAATACCAACCTCTTCGTGGTCGATCCATCAGTGGATCGCTCCGCCTGGCGTAGCCGCTATGGCATCGATCCGCAAAAAACCGTCTTTTTCTTCGTTGGCCGGGTGGACCGGGAAAAACGCCTGGATGTGCTGCTACGAGCCATGCGCCTACTCACCCGAGAGGATATTCAATTGGTTATTGCAGGAAAAGGCGCATGGAAAAACAACCTGATCGCGCTGGCAGAACAGCTCGAACTTGGAACTAAGGTTCACTTCACCGGCTTTCTCCCCCAGGCCGACCTGCCCTCGCTCTTGAACAGCATCGATATTTTCGCCATGCCCAGTGAGGCCGAGCTGCTCAGTATTTCCACCTTGCAAGCCATGGGGTGTGGCCGCCCGGTATTGGCAGCTAATGCCGTCGCCCTGCCGGAACTGGTTAGCGAAGGAGTCAACGGCCTCCTGTTCAAGCCAGGCGATGTAGCTGATGCAGCCCGCTGCATGGAGTGGTTCACCGATCATCCCGGGCGCTGGTCAGACATGGGGGCCGCCAGCCTGGAAAAAGTCCAGGCGCACAGTCTTGAAGCCATGGTTTGCCAGTATGAGGCACTTTATAACAGACTGTTGGGCAATATTCCTCTCGAGCGAGCAGAATGAAGCTGGCAGTTGGTGTACTTGGTTTTTCTGGGAATATTCAGTAACTTTATTACACCTGCCATAAAATTGACAATCCTCTCCTGCCCTGCTATACTGACCCCATAATGTTGACTTTGCCTGCCATTCTTGGCAGTTTGTAAGTACACAATTAACCTGTTCATCCCAACCCATGCACAAGCACGGGCATTTTGTGTTGTTATTAAAATATAATCCCAGTAAACTGAGGAGTGGGGTAGTTGCAAGCGGCTCTCCTTGCAACCACTTTCCCTTACTTATTGAGATGATACTTAATAAATCCACAACCGGGTGGGACAGTATCATTTATTTCAAAAAGGAACAACAATGAATAATAAACAAGAAAAATTGCGCATCATTCCCATCGGCGGGCTTGGCGAAGTGGGCAAGAACATGATGGCGTACGAATATAACGGTCACATCCTGGTCGTCGATGCCGGGTTGATGTTCCCTGATAATGACATGCTGGGGGTGGACTACATTATCCCCGATTTCAAGTATCTCCTTGATCACGCTGAATTTGTTCGCGGGATCGTCATTACCCATGGACATGAAGATCATATTGGATCGCTCCAGCACCTGCTGGGTGCACTACCAGCTCCGGTCTATGCCACGCCCCTTACCCGCGGCCTGATCGAGGTCAAGTTGGCACGCAATGGTCTTGCTGGTAAGACCGACCTGCACACCATCCAGGCCGGGGAAACGTTCAGGATTGGCCCATTTCAGATCGAGACTTTCCATGTCTGCCATTCCATCCCCGATGCCATTGGCCTGGGTATCACCACTCCCGCCGGACTGATCATCCACACCGGCGATTACAAGTTCGACCAAACCCCGGTGGATAACTGGCCGACTGATTTTGCCAAGTTGGCCGAGTTCTCATCGCGCGGTGTGTCTGTCCTGTTGGCCGATTCAACCAATGCTGAACGTCCCGGCTGGACTCCCTCTGAACGCGTCATCGGCCCGGCCATGGATGATATTTTCCGCAACGCTCCTGGACGCATCATCATCGCCACATTTGCCTCTCTCATCGCTCGGGTACAGCAGGTGGCGGATGCCGCTGTGCATCACAACCGCAAGCTGGCCTTCGTTGGCATGAGCATGGTGGACAACGTAAAGATTGCCCAGCAGATGGGCTACCTGGACATTCCTGAAGATACTATGGTAAGCATTGAAGAAGGCTTGCACTCGGCAAAAAAGGATGTGGTGATAATGTGTACCGGCAGCCAGGGCGAACCGACCTCAATAATCGGTCGCCTCTCAACCGGCACCAACCGCCAGTTTGATGTCGAAACGGGCGACACTATTGTTATTTCCTCCCACCCCATACCAGGAAATGAAGAGGCCATCAATAAGACCATCAACCGCCTACTCCGCCGCGGCGCAAATGTGATCTACGAAGCACTCTCACCCGTGCATGTTTCGGGTCATGCCAGTTCCGAGGAAATGAAGCTCCTGCTCAATTTGGTCCGGCCAAAATTCTTCATACCCATCCATGGCGAACTGCACCAATTGAAACGCCACGCCGAGCTTGGAAAACAGGTTGGCATTCCTCAGGAAAATATCTTTGTCGTCGAAAACGGGCAGGTGTTGGAACTGGCTGAAGAGAAACTCGCCCTGGCGGAGCGTAATCCCGGTAACTACGTCTTTGTCGAGGGGGAAAGTGTTGGGGATATTGACCGGGATTTGATGCGTGAACGCGAGCAATTGGCCCGCTCTGGTGTCGTGCTTATTACTGTGCCGCTGGATAAGTATTCGGGGCGCCTGATAAAAGAACCTGAGGTTATCACGCGCGGCTTCATCTCCCCTGAAGATGCTGAGGCGATCATCCCGTCTGTCCAGAAGAAGGTGACCGATCTGGTTAACAGCGCAGGGCTGGATGATGAAACACTCATTACCGATGCAATACGCTCGCTCCTTCGTAATCAAACCGGCCGCAAGCCGATGGTATTCGTGGCGGTGACAAAAGCATAGAGACTGAAAATAAGTAGTCTGTCCTCTACGGGTACTATTTCTGTTGCAGGTGGTAAAGTGCCAGCAGCAAGACCACCCCGACCAGGAAAGCCGCTGCTCCTTGCCACTTGGCAAGCTTTGGTTTTGGAAAAACGTCTGGTTTAAAAAAGGCCAGGTAAAGAATATACGGACCACCGATCAAACCGGCCGCACCTACGCCCAACAATAGCATATGCATCATCGTCGTCATTAGATTCTCCTCATTTCCAGCCGAACTGGCCACGCAGGGGGACAAAACATACCTCCAGACTGACCTTTCGGTTGAAGTCCCGGCCGGTTCGTCTCCAGACTTCCAGTTGCTGAACGCTGCGGCTACCGACTGGGATGACCATTTGACCGCCTTCGCATAATTGATCAAGCAATGCTTGCGGAATCTCTGGTGCGGCCGCCGCCACCAGGATTTTATTGTAGGGTGCCGCCTCTGGCCAGCCCAGGCTTCCATCGCCGGTGTGCACATTAATTTGAGCATAGCCCAGTTCAGCCAGGTTTTTTTCTGCCTGCTGTGCCAGTTCGGGAATAACTTCGACTGTATGGACTTCCGCTGCCAGCTCACCAAGCACAGCTGCTTGGTAACCGGAGCCGGTCCCAATTTCAAGAACGCGGTCTTTTGGATCCAATTCCAGCAATTCGGTCATCAAGGCGACGATATATGGCTGTGAAATTGTCTGTCCATGGCCGATTGGCAGCGGACCATCAGAATATGCCCAGGGCAGATCATCAGGCGGGACAAAGCAATGGCGCAGCACGGAGCCCATCACGTCCAATACACGCATATCCCGGATACCACGCGAAATGATTTGTTCCTCAACCATGCGCTTACGTGTCAGGCTAAATTCGTCTTTGGTTATCATAATATTTCTTCACAGGAGACCAATTTTCGCGCAATCTGGCGATCCACCTTGCCCATCGGGTAATGAGCCAGATCATCCGGACGAATCCAGGCCAGTTCTGCAGCTTCAATTGGTTTCGGTTCCCCGTCCGTCAATTGGCATAGGAAAGCATGCAAGGTTATGCGAAAGTGAGTATAGGCATGCTGGTAAACCCCAAAAGATTCCCCGACTCCGATTCCCACGCCTAGCTCTTCCTGGATTTCCCGCCTGAGGCAGGCCTCGAAAGATTCATCCTTCTCCATTTTTCCGCCCGGGAATTCCCACATCCCGCCCAGCAGACCCTTCGATGGACGTTTCGCTAGCAGAACTTTCCCGTTTCGTCGAACCACCGCCGCAGTGACTGTGAAATGAGGCACAACAGCTTTGGGTTTCAACACCGGGCGCTGTGACTGGATGCCGAGGCGTCTCGCCTGGCAAAGGTCCCTAAGAGGGCAAAGTAGGCAGCGCGGGTTTCTTGGTAGGCAAATCATCGCGCCAAGGTCCATGAGTGCCTGGTTGTAATCGCCTGTGCGGCCCTTGGGTAAATGCTGCTCTGCCAACCCCCACAGGATTTCTTCACCGGCGGTAGAATCAGCCGCCTGCTCCATATCAAAAACACGTGCAAACACCCTGCGCAGGTTGGCGTCTAGAGTGGCAACATCCTGCCCAAAAGCTATCGAGGCAATCGCACCAACGCTATACCGTCCAATCCCAGGCAACTTGCGGAGTGCTTCTGTTTCACGTGGCAATTCACCCCCATATTCTTTCATAACGATTTTCGCAGCCTTATGCAAATTGCGCGCCCGGCCATAATAACCGAGGCCCTCCCAAACAGAAAGGACTTGCTGTTCGGATGCAGCCGCCAGGCTTGCAATGTTCGGAAAGCGTTCCATCCAACGCTCAAAATACGGGATAACCGATTCAACACGCGTCTGCTGGAGCATGATCTCGGAGACCCAGACAATGTACGGGTCCGCGGATCCGCGCCAGGGCAGCTTGCGTTGCTCACTAATATACCAGTTCAGGATCTGTTCGGAGAATTCAGTCATTGCGGTATTCAAGATTTCCAACCCCGAGGAATCCGTTTTGCATCATCTATCCAAAATTAAAACGTTTATCTCCGTTTATCACCGGATAAAAAAAAAGAGTACTTCTAAAACTGAAACCCGTTGCGTGCCGGGACAATCTTGTACGAAAAATTCTTTACCAGCGCAAATAGCTTTTCCTGCAATTGGCTCCAGCCATCCGACCGAAGGATTTGCTGCACACCTGGTAAATCGTCTGCCAAGATTCCCACCTGGATTTGCGGGTAATCGCCGTAAATGGTTGCCCAGGCTTCCACAGGCTGGAATCCCAACCGCTGCACACCCGGAATGAATTCCCCAATGACAAACTCAAGATAATCCTGCTCGTGTTCAGGAACAATGTCCCAAGTCATCATCAATTTTACAGACATACCAGGCCTTATTCGTGCTGATAATCCAGCACAACCAACTTTGTCTCGTCTGGCAGACTGGATTTGGTGACTTTTAAGCTCGGCAATGTTTCAGCTTCGTGCAAGCCCATTTCCTTGAGGAATTTATCCAACCGGTCGAGTGGTACTTTAGCCGCTGGGGTATGGAAGTGCATCGGGATAACAATGTTTGGCTCCAACAAACTTACGATTTCCGCTGCCTTGGCCGCATTCAACCCACCGCCTCCCCCTACCGGGACGAGTACAATATGCACGGTACCGAGTGCTTCAATTTCATTTTGGGGCGGCACGGCATGCAAATCACCCAGGTGTGCGACGGTGATACCCATATAGTCGAAAACATATAAAGTATTGCGGGGTTTCTCGGCTGCCTTCTTGCCCTGTCCATCCATCTGAACGCCGGTAATAAACACGCTACCGATCTCAAACTCACCCGGCCCGGTAATGGCATGGGAATAGCCTTTAACTGCGCTCAGATAGTTGTGTCCGGGTGCATCGTGGCTGGAGGTAACAATGTCTGCTTTCAGTTTAAGCGGCTCATATCCAACCGTCTCTGAGTCGAAGGGATCACAAACGACCGTGGCCATGCCACGTTCAGCCAAACGAAAGCAGGAATGTCCGTACCAGGTTATCTCCATGCAAGCCTCCGTGCATGCCAATTATACACGTATAATGTTAGGGATGGAAATTCCACTCACCTCACGTCAGACTCCCGGTTCGTCCGTAATTCAAACTTCGGCTGGCTGGCGGCTGGACATCCCAGCCGGTCCGTCGCGTACCTACCGGCTGGCCCAGCTTGACGATTATGCCCTTACGCCCCGTAGCCGCTTGAGACAATTGCCTCCTTGCACCTTAAGCTTGCACGCCCGCCTCTCTAGCAGCGACCTGCCCGGCACGTGGGGGTTTGGTCTTTGGAACGACCCGTTCGGCCTCTCGCTTGGTTTTGGTGGCAAGCCGGGACGCCTGCCGGTCCTGCCGCAGACAGCCTGGTTCATGCACGCCTCACCGCCGAATTGGCTTTCCTTACGGGATGATCCTGAAACAGTTCCCGCCAACGGTTTCTTCGCGGAAGCTCTTCGCTCACCGCGTATACCACCTTTCCTATTCCTTCCTAGTGTGCTGGCTCTCCCTTTATTGGCAATCAAGCCTGTCTCCCGCCTCC
>JBEKVG010000058.1:0-10023 GCA_049514195.1 Anaerolineales bacterium
TTGGAACCCAAGAATGCACTGGTATGGAACGAACTGGGAAACCTTTATTACAATACCGGCGCTCACGACGAAGCCATGCATTCCTACCAGAAGAGTATCGAATTCGATCAAGGCAATAAACTGTCATATTGCAACATGGCATCGATCTATATTCAAAAAGGATGCTATGCAGAAGCGATCCCACTTCTCAATAAAGCGATCGAATTTTCGGATGACACAACGGAAACAGCTAGCCTTTGGAACCGGCTGGGGGATGCCTATAGGCGACTGGCCGATTACGACAATGCACTTGAAGCCTACCGTAAAGCTGACGGGCTTGGCCCGGATATTGCCTTGCCTCAATCCGAATCTCCAACGATCAAACCAGATCCAAAGGTCACCCCTGTAGACCAAATTCAAGCTCAGCCGGCAGCGCATCTTGAACCCGATCCCGTTAATGAAGAGCCTCTGCTGCCAGAGTCATCCAAACCTAGCTTTACAAGCTCGCCTGAGGACACACTCGCCAGCGAAACGGAAAACACAATTACAACCAGGCCAAATACTGACTGCATGGATTGGTGGGATGGACTGGCATCTGTGATGCCAGTCCCCTCGCAGTCTGAAGAGACAGACATAACCGGATCAAATCCAATAGGAACTCAGGAAACAGACAAGGCCGAAAAAGTTCCAGAAATGCAATTTACTCCCCAAGAAAATGCCGATGAGTCCGAACCTGAAGCTGCTTGCCAGCCTGGCAATACTGATGAGCCAAGCGATCCAATCGAGAACGAAACCTGCAACTCGAACGAACTATTGCCAGAGACTCCAGACAGTCATATCCTTTCAGAACTGCCAGTCGACGATGATGATCCACCCACTTTAGGACAGATCCAGGAATCCGCTAAAAAAGAAGAAGCCGACCCAGTCCTCTCAAATGATGAAAAGGATGCCACAATGGATCAAGAGACAGCCGTGACTGACAATCTCCCCTCACAACATAGCAATGTTGAGGACTCCGGGCAAAACCAAGTGACGATCAACCAAGAAAATGCTCAAATCTGGAATGAGTTGGGAAATGTATATTACAACACCGGCGCATTTGAGGAAGCCATGAATGCATTTGAAATGGCCATAGAATTGGATCCATCATGTGGATGGTCGTATAACAACCTGGCCTCCATCTACTTCCATCAAAAACACTATGCAGATGCAATTCCACTCTACCAAAAGGGGCTTCAATTATTGCATGATTACAAGGATAAAGCCCTGTTGTGGAATCGGCTGGGGGATACTTACCGGCGGTTAGACGAACACGACCAGGCCGTCGCGGCGTATCGAAAAGCCATGGAGCTTGATCCTGATAACGTTTCCCTGCTAACCCGGGCGCGTTTTAGTCTATTGGGAAACCTGCGGATCTGATTTTTTCTGAAGTGAGGTAGCTATGAATGAACATGAGATTTGGAATGAAATCGGCGATATTTATTTCAATACAGGCGCATATGATAAAGCCATTCGCACTTATAAAAAGGTGATTGAGCTAAATCCTGATTTTTGCCAGTCCTATAAAAATCTGGCATCCATCTTTGTTCTTCAAGGCCGCCATGCCGAAGCAATCCCTATGTTTCAAAAAGGGATTGAACTCATGGATAAACCAATTGACAAGGCATATCTCTGGAACCAGCTAGGAGATGCTTATCAAAAGCTGGGAGATCATGTGAATGCTTCTATCTCCTATCAAAAAGCCAGTGAATTGGACCCTGAGGATACTACTTTCCAGGAAAATCTAGCTGAAGTTGTCCAGGCTTCCCGGAACTTAGCCTCTACGTCCTTGACGGAAAACAGTCCGCAAAATCTCCCATCAAGCCTGCCTGAGATTGCAGAAGTGAGTGCTCCTGAAATTGAATCTACTGGCAGAAATGAACCAACTCTGCTGGAGACCGGGGATATGGATGATGCTGAAAAGGCTCCTGAGGGGCTCTCTGACCTTCCAGGCACAACCGAGAATTCAGAGGACAAGGAGGCATGCTGGGTGTTCAAAGACAATAAACCAGCTCCAGAGATCGAGGAAAATACCTCGGACGCATCACAACCGTCTCCAATGGTTCTGGGCAGCCGTATCTTATCAGATGCCGAATTCGAAAAGGATGTTTCAGAAAATCCTGACTCTCCAGAAGCGATCAAAACTCCCGAACCGGCTGCTGCACAAGGTTCAGATGAGATTTCTTTCCAGGATGTCAATGCTATGCATCCCCTCAACCTTGCTGAGGAACCTTCGCCAATCGATCAGCCAGAGGCTACCGAATCAACTAATCCCACTGCCCATGGTTTGTTACGGCTGGGCATTCTGCACTGGCGAAAAAAAGAGTATGAAAGGGCAATCCAGTTCCTGAAGATTGCCATCGAGGTTGCTGCCAAGGCACAGGACCATTTCCAGGAATCTCTTTCCTATAATGCCATCGCCCTCGTCGATACCGACCTCGGGAAAATCGAAGATGCCATCCAGGCTTATCAAAGCGCTGCGAACTTAGCGCCGGATCGGATTTTCCCCTGGAACGACCTAGGAAATTTGAATTGTAAGCTTGACCGTTACGATGATGCCAGGGCTGCATTCCAGGAAGCCATTGAACACAATCCTAAAGATTCGGTCAGTTGGAATGGTCTGGGGGATGTGTATCATAGACTTGGTCGCAATGAAGATGCCATTGTGGCCTATCAGCTTGGTAATGTATTTGAAAAGCAGGGGGTTGATGAAGATGCTCTCAAAGAGTTTGAAAACACCATTGATTCTGAACAGGAGAAACCGCCAGTTTGGAACGAGGCAGGCAATATTTATTACAGTGCCGGTGCTTACGAAGATGCGATTGCCTCATATCGCAAGGCCATTGAACTTGACCCAACCAATGCGACATTTCAGGCGGGTCTGGAAAGAGCTGAACGAGCTTTGGAAGAGACAAAACAAGAGAGCCATCCGGCTGAACCAGGAACCTTGATTGAAACTAAATCGGAACTCCCCCCACAACCCGAAAATTCTGTTGCAGAAGAGACTTCTTCGGATTTTAAAGAGGCAGATGTAGTCCAACCGGATTCTACGGGAGCCGAACAAGAGCAGGTAACTGAGGTTTCTCCAGAGAGGTCGGTCAGCCAGCCAGACTCCGTTACCGAACCTGAACCTAAAGCCGCTTACTGGATGTTTAACAGCGTCGCTCC
The DNA here is from genome assembly GCA_049514195.1 of Anaerolineales bacterium. Taxonomy (GTDB): domain Bacteria; phylum Chloroflexota; class Anaerolineae; order Anaerolineales; family Villigracilaceae; genus UBA877. Next base: position 3,187 of record JBEKVG010000058.1, read on the forward strand.
GCATGGTTCTCCCCAAAAAACAACGACACACAACCCCCCTGCGGTTGTAGAAACAGTTCTGAGCGCCGTCAAATCACAACCTTCTTTTTCAGGAAAAAAACAATATGAACAGGTCTTCTCAGGCAATCAAGTGGTCACCGATACTGATCAAAATCAAGCCAATCTTTTTGTTCAATTGACACCTCACGCAGTTAAGCCAGTTAGAGAGGAAGAATCGGTGAATGTAACTGTTGCAAAGGACAACCTGAAGAGTGCCAGCGCAGAAGTGGATACCGAGTTGCCCAAGAAGAATCCCGAACCAGCTAATTGGAGGGCCAAAGACTATGCCCTTCAATTCCTCGCATCCAGGAATCAGGCCACAGATCAGCCCTCGCTGGATCGCAAGACGTTGGATAATGATATTGCTGCTTATCGTCGGGTAATTGAATTAAATCCAAGGAATGATCGTGCCTGGGATGCCTTGGGTAATATGTACGAAACGATCGGCCTTCACGCCGAGGCGGCCTCAGCCTTCGAACAGGCAATCGCGCTTGACCCTCATAGAGAGGTCTATCTTTACCATCTCGGGATAGCCCTTGCATACCAGAAACAATACGACAAAGCTATTCAGGCTCTTGAAAGGGTGGTTGCGTTGAATCCTGATTACATGCTTGCACATTGTGCTCTCGCCGGATGTTATCGCAGGTTTGGCAAGGAAGCTGAAGCTCAAGAACATATAAAGATCGCCAGACCGAGTATGAAAGACGAGAATGAATATAACCGGGCTTGCTTTGAATCCATTAGCGGGGATGCGGATCGGGCATTTGGTCTCCTTGAGATCGCCCTGGAAAAACAGCAAATTCAACCTGCGATGGTCCGTAGTGATCCGGACCTTGATTTCATCCGGCATGATCCACGCTTTGAGATTTTGCTTCACAGAAACAAGACCATCAGTCAATAGGACTATCTGGCAACACCAGAGGTATGTCTGCAAAGGGGTGAGGGATCACCTGCACGGGTAGATGGTATGCCAACGAAATAATTTCTGGAGTCAATACCTGCCAAGCTGTACCGGTGGCTTTGACTTCCCCTGCAACCAACAGTGCCACCCGGTCAGCGTAACGGGCAGCCAGGTTTAGATCGTGTAAGGCGATTAACACGGCCAGATTGTCAGCATGCGCCAGGCAACGGATTATTTCCATCAGGTTTATTTGATATTGCAAATCCAGGTGAACGGTCGGTTCGTCCAATATCAAAATAGGCGTGGATTGGGCTAAAGCGCGTGCCAACAGGACACGTTGCTGCTCTCCGCCGGAGAGTTCACCCACACGCCGTTCAATAAGCTTAAGTGCATCCACTTTTTGGAGAGCCAAACGGGCTATTTCTTCATCTTTAGTGGAAACCTGACCCAGGAAGTTAAGATATGGCGTACGACCCAGCAAGACCGTCTCCCAGACGGTAAATGCCGGGGGCAGCGACACCGACTGTGGTACAACCGCCAGGTAGCGGGCGCGCCGCATTGGTGTCATGGTAAGTAAATCATTACCATCGGCACGCACCTTTCCATCCTGTACTGGGATGACCCCACTCACGGCACGTACCAAGGTGGTCTTGCCCGCCCCATTGGGGCCAATCATCGCCAGCACTTCACCCGCTGACACGTTGAGCGAGACTTTATGCAGAACTCTCCGCGAGCCGTAGGAAACCGATAAATCTTCAATGATCAACATGGTCTAAAAACCTGTCGTTTAAGAAATCACCAATAGCCCTGATTCTTTGACCGCCGCAATACCCACAGGAAGAATGGCGCTCCGAATAGGGCAGTTACGATCCCCACCGGCAATTCCTGCGGGGCAATAATCACGCGCGCCAGCACATCTGACACTAAGAGTGCTGCCGCACCTCCGATCAGACTGAGTGGGAGGAGACGACGGTAGTCCGCGCCGAACCACAGGCGCATCACATGCGGAACAATGAGTCCGATGAAACCAATAATGCCTGAAAAGGAGACAGCTGCGGCTGTGACCAGGGAAGCCGCAAGCAGGATTAGAGTTCGTGCGCGTGTGATTGGTAGGCCAAGCTGCTGGGCCTGGTCATCACCAAATTGCAGCAGGTTCAGGGCATGCCCGCTCAGGAGCAGGATGCCCAGTCCAATGGCCAAGTAAGGCAGGATGGTCAGCACCGGTCCCCACCCGGCCTGAGATGAGCCGCCCAGCAGCCAGGAAATCGCCCGGCGCAGTTCACCCGTGGAACGAAGCATTAAGAAGGATGTTACTGCAGTTGCAAAGGAACTGAAAGCCACACCCGCCAGGATCAGGTTGGTCGTCGGGAGGGTCTTTCCGATACGCGCCAGAGCATACACAAGAAATACGGTTGCGAGCGCACCGATGAAGGCAGCCGCTGGTATGGCTAGCAGACCCCAGAATGAGTAAGGCCATTGGATGTTCATCGCCAACACTGCGCCCAGCCCCGCACCGGAGGCCACGCCAATCAAATAAGGGTCGGCCAGCGGGTTGCGGAACAAACCCTGGTAGGCCGCGCCAGAACTGCCCAGCGCCGCTCCGGTCAGCAGCACCAGGGCGGTGCGTGGTAGGCGCAGGGCCAGGATAATGGTGGCAGCCTGGGTCAACGTTTGCGGCGGCTGGCCGGTCAGCACGCGCAATACATCCGCGAGAGGAATGAAGACCGCCCCAACGGCGATGGACAGAATCACTGCCAGAAGCAGAAAAAGCAGCGCATAGAAAAAAGGAAGGAATTTCACGGCATTATTAGAGGCACGATATAGCGTGCCTTTGCAATATTATTAAATGATTTATTTGAACACATCCGGATGGAGCAGCTTCGCCAGCGTTTCCAGCCCTTCCACCAGGCGCGGACCGGGGCGGCTGACCAAGTTATCGTCGAACGGGTAGATCCGCTCGGTCTGGACGGCGGCCAGCCCACCCCAGCCGGATCGCTGCTTGACCGAATCGGCGGTAGTCCCATAGGCCGAGTCGCCCAGAATGATTACGGCAGGATTGGACACCAGCAACTTCTCCAAGCTGATTTGCGGCCACGGGCTCGCCAGGCTCTTGCCAATATTGATCCCGCCTGCCCGGGAGATCAGCAGGTCTACGAAGGTACCCGGACCGGCGGTATAAGGCTTGGTTGGGTCGGTAGCGTCGAGTTCGTAATAGACGGTCGGGGAGGAATTCAACGGCTTGATTTTGGCATCGACCGCGGCAACCCGCAGCTTGAGTGAATTGACCAGTGCAACGGCTTCAGACTGATGACCAGTCAACTGTCCAACTGTTTCCAGATTGGCATACATGGCTTCCAGCATGGTGGGGTTGGGAAGATAGTAGACGGTCAGTCCGAGTTGCTGAAGCGAGTTGACCAACTCGGGGGTGTTGATCTCGCCCGCCAGCACAAGGTCGGGGTGGAGAGCCACTATGGCCTCGGTGTCATACTTGCCCATCGAGCCGCCGATATCCTTGATGGACTTGGCCTCGGTGGGGTAATCCGAAAAGCTATCCCGGCCCACCACCTGCTTCCCCGCCCCCACGGCGAAAAGGATCTCGGTATTCGAAGGCGCCAGCGAGACGATGCGCCGGGGGGTACCTTGAAGTTTGACGCTCCGGCTGAGACCATCGGTCCGGACCGTTGCGCAAGCTGTCAGCAATAAAGCGACTGCCAAAAATGTCAAACGGGATTTGCGGAACATGTTCAATCTCCTAAAAGAATTTGCAAATCAAAATCCCCTGCCGCAAGGACAGGGGAGGAAGGATTGGCAATCCAACACGCCGTTCCCACCTCCTTACCACGAGAGTGTGATGGAACTGATCGGGGCGGGCGTCCTGACTTGTTAGCGCATACCAATTGGCTTTTGGTTATTGGCAAAGGGCAGTAGTTTTCATAACCACCAATCGCCAATTACTAACTCACAGTTGCGGGACAGTGCCGGACTAATACCGGCTTCGCCGTTGGGCCTTCCCATCCGGGGGTAAGGCACCCTGATCATTATTCAATTGTAACGATATTGTATGCGCGAGCGCAGAAAACGTCAATCGTCTTAATACGTGTGATATAATTTGCAAGAAATTTATGATATAAATTAGTTCGTCAGGATTGGTTTGAAGACGAGCATGACTGGCGTAATGAATACAAGGTATTTTCGATATACCATTCTGCTGGGCGTCCTTGCCGGCCTGGCTTTTTCATTGGCACTGTGGGGTTATGAGGCCGTCCTGTTCGTTCAGGCGCATGTAGCCTATCCATGGATTCCTCTCCTAGTCGGGACGATATTGTGTGCATTCGTCTGCATGCTGACTGCCCTACTTACCCGTCTGGTTAACAGGGCTCTCCTGGGCATTATTTTCTGGGTACTCGCAGGGCGCCTGATAGCCGAAATGGCCATTATCATACCTCTGAAAATAGCCCCAAGTCTGATGGAATTTTTTGAGCCAGAACTTCGATCCAGGTTGCCCGCCTATCCCATCACCACCACATTCCAGACCTGGGCTATATTCGGTACCGTCTGGCTGGGTATCTTCTTTGGAATTCTCGGCTTGCTACAACTTACCCTGGTGGAACAAGCTATTCCTGCCACTTCTCCCGCTGGGCTCTTGACACCATATTTTGTTTTCATCCCAATAATGCTGCTGGCAAGCATGATGGTTAGTAACATGGTCAATGAGCAGTTACACGCTCCGCTGCTTGCGACAGATCAAATGATTCAATTCGCCGTTGATCATCAGAATGTCAACGTGGATCCGGTCGTGGCGCGCCAGATGCACCTGAGCACGGTCGATACCATTTCCGACCTGATCAACCGTCCTCGCCGACTTTTCCTGGGCCAATACGATGGAACATTTTCGCAGGAAGAAGTGCTGATAGATTTTGATGGAAAGTGGGTTGACTGTACCGCGGTTATCGCACAGCCGGTTTATTGCAAACCCATTCCAAACTCATAATGCCCTTTAATGTCTGCAAACCCCACCCGTGACCGGGTCATTGACCATGAAAATAGTATTCCCACCCCGCTACGCCGCCCGGAGTGGATCAGGGTGCGCGCTCCTTCTGGTGAGATGGTTGAGCACCTGCAAACCCTGATGCGCTCCAAGGCGCTGCATACCGTCTGCGAGGAAGCCATGTGCCCGAACATGGGTGAGTGTTGGGGCTCGGGCACGGCCACCTTTCTGATGCTGGGTGCGATATGCACGCGCACTTGTGGCTTTTGTGACATCCGGCATGGCCGCCCTGAAGCACTCGACTGGCTGGAACCGGAACGCGTAGCCCAGGCAGTCCAATCCATGCGCTTGAAACATGCCATTATTACCTCCGTCAACCGCGATGACCGCAAAGATGGGGGGGCGCCGCTGTTTGCCATGGTCATCCGCCGCATTCGCCAACTCCTGCCAGGCTGTTCAGTCGAAGTGCTTATTCCGGATTTTAAAGGTTCTCTGGAAGCCCTGAAAATCGTTATGGACGCCCGCCCTGAAATCCTGAACCACAACGTGGAGACCGTACCGAGGCTGTTCAAACAGGTCCAGCCGCAGGACCATTACGAGTGGAGTGCAGCCATCCTCAGCAATGCCAAAAAACTTGATCCCGAGGTGCTGACGAAATCCGGCATCATGGTTGGTTTGGGCGAGGACATGGAGGAAGTTAAGGCGGTAATGCACGACCAACGCAGTTGGGGCGTGGACATATTGACACTTGGCCAGTATCTTCAACCATCCAGGAAGCACCTGCCGATATTCCGTTATTACACGCCGGAAGAGTTCACGGAATTGCGCGAATATGGACGCGAAATCGGCTTCAGGTGGGTGGAAGCCGCCCCGCTGGTGAGATCGTCATATCATGCCGCTGAACAGGTGCGGGCGTTGAGCAGCGTTCATCGACAATTGTATAGGGAGGCAGAAACCAGTTAGTCGTTACTTCAGGGAGATTGAGAATCGGGTCCCACCATTCAGAGACGCTGCATTCCGGCGTCTCTATTGTTTCACCGAATTCAAAGCTTGTACAAATACCCCCACCATTTTTTCCAAATTAATCTCCTCAGCCACAATGTGGTAGGATACAGCTCCCATCTTCCTCAGACGTGATGCATCTGAAAGGGCTTCACGCAGGGTGTTTGTTAACGCAGCAAGGTCATCCGAGGGGATTTGCCAACCATTTTCAGGCCGGACCAGCTCATCGTTCGTGCCATCGCCCTGACCCATGATAACCGGCAGACCATAAGCCATGGCCTCTTGCACCGCCAATCCGCCAGTACCAGGCAGAACGAATAAATCGGCTGCGGAAAAATAAGCAGACAATTCCGCTTCATGTTTGGCGCCGGGAAATTTAGTGGAAGGATATATCGTTTTTGCGATTTCTTCCAGCGGACTACGTTCCGGCCCATCACCCACGATAACCAGGCGCGGCTGAAGCGGCTCGGGCAGTAAAGCACAGGCCTGCAGAAGCAGGTCCACGCGCTTGCGCGCTTGCAAGCGTCCTACGAAGAGCACATTGGGCTTCCCAGTAATTTCAACCGGACGGGATGGCATGGGTTGGGACGGACGCGGGGCCGCCGCGTTGGGCGCTACGAAGATTTTTTCAGAGGGAAAACCCAAGGTGGCATACTCGTCCGCGCCGCGCCGGCTATAGGTGAGCAGAGCATCAAACATACGCACAAAAGATATTCTCCTAGATTTTCGCAGGCCAGATAAGGGTCCCGACAGCGGCGGTGCACCCAGGCCCCAGCCAAGCACCGGTCGACTGCGGCTCTTCATCCAACGGATGGCAGCGGGTGTTGAAAGGTAGCGCGGGTTGGCTTCGACAATCAGGGCATCCGGGGAGCAGGTTACCAGCCAAGCGAGCAGGCCGCACTGATAA
>JBEKVG010000059.1:0-10005 GCA_049514195.1 Anaerolineales bacterium
CAGGAATCGAATACAGGAATTTTATCACCCAACACCCATTCGCCGCCTTTCCCGGGGGTTACACCTGCAACAACTTTGGTTCCGTAGGCCAGCATTTGGTGTGTGTGGAAGAGGCCTTCATTGCCTGTAATGCCTTGCACAAGCAGATGGGTTTTCTTGTTGATTAAGATGCTCATCGCATGGCCTCCTACGCTTTAATCGCTTCAACAGCTTTTTGGGCAGCGTCCACCAAGGTTTCGGCGGTAATCATTTTGGCATCTGCCAATAATTTGCGGCCTTCTTCGGCATTTGTCCCAACCAGCCTGACAATCATTGGAATATTCGATTTGACTTCCTTGAGGGCGGTCAGAATACCCCTGGCTACCTCGTCACAACGTGTAATACCCCCGAAAACATTAAACAGAATGGCCTTAACGTTCTTGTCTGAGAGGATGATCCGGAGCGCGGCCGCGACTTTCTCCGCGCCGGCGCCGCCGCCAATATCCAGAAAATTGGCAGGTTCCCCGCCGAACAGTTTGACGATGTCCATGGTAGCCATAGCCAATCCTGCGCCATTGACCATGCAGCCGATTTGCCCATCCAATTTGATGAATGAAAGCCCATACTTGCGTGCCTCGGTTTCAACAGGGGCTTCTTCGTCTACATCACGCATTTCCGCCAGGTCAGTGTGGCGGAAGAGAGCATTATCATCCAAGAGCATTTTGCCATCCAATGCCATCAGTTTTTTTTCTTTGAGGATAACCAGTGGATTGATTTCTGCCAACGTGGCATCACATTCAACAAAAGTACGCCATAATCCCTGGCAGATTTCGGCGAATTGCCTCCAGTATTCTTTAGGCAAGTCAATACCGATGGCGATGTCGCGAGATTGGAAATCGCGTAAGCCCAGCAATGGATCAATGTGGATCTTGATGATTTTTTCTGGGCTGGTACGGGCAACTTCCTCAATTTCAATACCGCCGGCGGCAGAGGCCATGATGACTGGACGACGGGCAGCACGATCATTGGTTATTCCCAAGTAAATTTCCTGATCAATGTTGGCGGCCTCATCCACAAGCACTTTCCTGACCGGCAATCCTTTGATTTCCATGCCAAGGATTTGCGTGGCGAACTCTTCGGCCTCCTTAGCAGATTTGGCTACGCGGATACCGCCCGCTTTTCCGCGTCCCCCCACCAATACCTGGGATTTAATGACTACACGGCCGCCCAGTTCCTCAGCTATTTGCCTTGCCTCGGTAGCAGTAGCCGCCACCCGTCCTTTCGGGATCGGTATGCCATACCTGGAAAATATTTGTTTGGACTGGTATTCGTGAAGTTTCATGCGGTTTCCTCTCTAATTTCCGATGAATTACGGTAATGTAAAGCGCATCAAACGGTTATTGGCCGTATCGCTGACCCAGACTCTGCCTTGGCTGTCCACGGAGATACCGGAAGGCATGCCGAAATTCTCAAGAGTGCTGCCATATTCGCCCCAGGTTTGCACAAACTCGCCACTGGTCGTGAATTCGAGAATACGGAACGAATCGGGATCCGTGGCAAAGATATGTCCCTGCTGATCAATCGCCAGATAAGGCTTATTATCCAAGCTTTGGCTGGACCAGCCGGAAATATCCCATTGAACGGAAAATGTATAATTTGTCTTATCCGAATTAGGGACGAAAACTTGAATACGCTTATTCCATGTGTCGGCTACATAAAGGTTGCCCTGGGAATCCAATGCCAAGCCAACCGGTTCATCGAACTGACCTGCGCCTGTGCCTTCTCCGCCAAATTGGGAGAGGAAATTCCCATCCGCGTCATAAATAACGATACGCTTATTGCCTGTATCCGCCACAATTACATGCCCTTGTGAATCTACAATTATGCCGCGCGGACCCCAAAGACCAAACGGGCCACTCGAAACCGGATCATAGTTGGGTGTTCCCCATGTCTTTACGGGTTTACCGTCAGCAGAAAGTTTTTGGATACGGTGATTCCATGTATCGGCTACATATATCCATTGGCTATCAGGGGAAACGGCCACTGCCCAGGGTTCGCAAAAGGTGCCGATGGGCACATTGGCTGGCGGAATAGTAGCATAGGGACAATCAGTTGATGTCTGACCGATAGCTTGCAGGAAATTGCCCGTTGCATCAAAATGCACGAGACGGCTATTGCCCGAATCGGCAACAAACAAACTGCCATCTGGTGCGATAGTGATGCCGCGCGGTGCGTTGAGTTTCCCACTTGCACTACCGGTTGTTCCGAAAACCAGATCCGCTGAATGGGTGGTCATTCCTTTTTGATAAGGGTCCACCTGGAGCGGTGTTGCCTGGGCGATGCCATACTCCCACATTTGTGCAGCTATGTCTTTTCGGATGAATAACTCCATTCTTGCAGAGGGTTGCCAGTCTGTTACCGTAAGGCCCTTCCCACCGGTAATCTGTGCATATTCGGAGTAATTCCGGTTTAGCCATATTTGAAAGATGGCAACCCGCATGGCAGGGTTGGTGACCGCACTCTGTAGACGCGGCCATGTCAAACCGAAATAATCCTGATTCGGCCAAACCAACCGGATGTAATCCAACTGATAATAGTTATTTCCTACAATAGGCTTAATATTCTCGAAATTCTGCTGGTCAACAATAATAACTGGCACGTCGCGTAGACTACCGTCTGGCTTATCGAATGAAATGGCATTGATGTAATTTCGCAGATACCACTTAAATGACCAGGAGACACCTTGATTAGGTAAATTGTTATCGTAAGCAACTTTAAGGTTTTGTTCTCCTGCAATTCGGCCTGAGATCATACTTACCTGGTCCATGACATCTTTAATACCTTCGGCGCCATGAGCATATACCAGATATTCAGTAGCATCATTGGGATGGATGAATGCTGCCCGGATGGCTGTGCGGCCGGTCAGAACTGCCAGTAGGGCAAAGACAACGAGTACTGCGATGCGCAGGCCATCTCGTAACTTCCAGCTGTTGAGCAAGAAATACAAGCCTCCTGCACTTGCCAATGTAAGGCCAACCGAGAGAAGGAATGCGCCTGTGGATTCCAATTGATCCAGCGTCTTTCCTTGAAAAGGTGGATGTGCTCCCATGACCGTGACGAACGCCCCGGCAAGGCTGGTAATAAGAACGACAAACAAGAGTGTTACTGCTATTCCGCGTTGTTTGATAAATTCTGACCAGTTTACCCGCTCAATCACCTGTCCGAGCCCCCAGCCTGTTAGCAGGATCATAGGAAGAGTAATATGGACGGTAAGCCAGGGCATTTTTTCCCCCGCCAAAGTGTAAGCCAGCAGGCTGGTCAAGGACCACCATATCAAAAGGGGGAAGGTGTAATTCCCTTCACTCGCGGAGGGCGTTTCAATTGTCTGAGTTTGTTCGGAAATCAAAGCTACTATGCCTTTGCTCACTTCGCTATTGATTGTGATCTCGGTGGAAGGCAGAGGAGCAGGGGACCTCCGACGCAGCCCGAAATATGCTGCCAAGCAGATGCCAAGGGCGGGGAGAAATTCATAAATGGGAACCTGTATGAGAAGATAGTAATACCAGGGCTGGTCACCGCGATGTACGCCTTGTTGTTGCAGCCAATAACCAAGCGAACCAACCGTACCGGTAAAAAAGCCCTGCCAGTTGGTGAATACGCTTGTGTAGAAGAAGATGTAAATACCCCAGAACAGAGTTGCATAAACCAACCAATGCTTCTTATTCCATAGCAGGCCGATCGCAATCGAAGCAAGCCATAAAACAAGAAAGATGGTGGCGGTCCTGACAGGTGCCTCTGCCCAAAGAGATGAAAGATTCAAACCTGGCCAGGTGAATTGATAATCTAACGGATTCCATCCCAACGCCGTGACTGGAAATGCGGCTAATTGAGGGAGAACAAACGTGCCAAGCAGGATAAGCATGTCGAATGAACGTTCGCGGCACAGACTTTTCCAACCATAACCGACGATAAGCAGAATAGTCCCAAAAAGGAAAGCACTTCCAGCGAGAATAAGCAATACATCGACAGAAGAGAATTGCCGGCCGAGCGAAGTAGAGACCCCAGAAATAAGCCCTGGAATTATCGGTGCAGCGGTCTGGGAGGCATTTGTCGAAGCCTGAACGCGGTTGTAGATTATCAAGCCGAGTGCAATACCTGCCAATAGAACTCCAATGGATAAGAAAATGATGAAGCTCTTCAGGATTGATCGATTTTTCCATGGGACTCGAGTGACACGATTGATAAGATAGATTGCCAGGAAGAGTAGGGCTTGCGCCGTGTAAATAAAGGCGGTTTCTTTGGAGGTAAAATGCAAGACAGTGGTGATGGTCAGCAGGATGAGGTAACGCTTCTTACCAGTTTCGAGATAGCGCAGGATGGCATAGAGAGTCAAAACAAAGAAAACACCAATAAAAGCCTCATTGCGAGCATAACGACCGTAATAAAGCATGAAAGGGGAGATTAGCATCAAAACGGATGCCACCAGTGTCCCGGCGCGACCAAGGTACCGGCGCCATTTCCAGAGAAGGACAATGGTCAGAATGCTGGCTATGGCGTGAGGAAAGCGGGCTGTGAAGTCACTGGCGCCAATCAAGAGATATGTTAGCGCCAGTAAATGAAATTGCAAAGGGCCGTGCATCAAGGGAGTATGCTGGTAGCCTTTTCCAATTGAGAAAAGCCACGAGAAATAAACATGCAAGTTTTCGTCGTGGCTCATAACGCGTGCTCCCAGTTCATACAGCCGGCTAACGATTGCCAGCATGATGATCAGGACGAAAATCAGCATTTCCCCGGTAAGTGGAGGAATAATAGAGAAGATAGGGCGGTCAAGCCAGGATGATTTTTGAGGGGTTTCCGACATGCGATGGCACCTGTATTGAGATAGATAAGTCACTTTGAGGATACTTCAAACCGAATGATCTGGCAAGCAGCAAGGTACTTAGTTATCCATATTGCGCATAGCCATATCAACACAATACATACAAACACAATATATAACCCATAAAAAATCAACTCACACTCACCAACTGACCACAACCAGCTTGAATATCAATTCCACGACGGAGACGGATCGTACATGGTATACCCGATCGATCAAGGATTTCCTTAAAATTTTCAGCCCGTTTGTGCGTGGTCGCTTGACCATAGTAGCCATGGGTGGGGTTGAGTGGAATGGCATTGACGTGACATCGCAGGCCTTTGAGCTTATGCGCCAAAAGATGCGCCTGCTCGGCTGTGTCATTAATTCCATTAATCAATGCCCACTCAAAGGTGATGCGACGACTGCTTACGACGACGTATTCCCGGCAGGCTTCAAGTAACTCATCAATGGGGTAGCGCTTGTTAACCGGCAGCATGGAAGTGCGCAGAACATCATCCGCGGCATGCAGGGAAATAGCAAGATTAATTTGTCGTTTCTCAGATGCGAAGCGCCGGATGGCTGGTATCAGACCAACGGTTGAAATTGTGAAGCGGCGGGCACCGAAATTATAGCCATCGTGGTCATTCAGGCGGTCAATGGCAGCGAAGGTGTTGTCATAGTTATGAAACGGTTCGCCCATGCCCATTACCACGATATTGGTGACCGTTTCGCCCAGTTCATGGAGTTGGCGGGCGTAGTACAAGCCTTGGGCGACAATTTCCCCGCTGGAGAGGTGGCGTTTAAAGCCCATCTGCCCGGTGGCGCAGAAGACACAGCCCATGGCGCAGCCCACCTGGGTCGAGATACATAGAGTATTACGTCTTTCATAGCGCATCAGCACGGCTTCAATAGCTTTGCCATCACTCAGTCGGAATAGTGTTTTAACTGTCTGACCATCGGAGGATTTGAGCGTCGTGACAGGAAAAAGAAGTTGAAATTGCAGCTTTTCAGCCAGTTTCGTACGTAGCGAAGAGGGGAGGTTGGTGAACTGTTCCGGGGAATTCCAGAATTGTTGATAAAGACCCTGCCAGATTTGTTTAGCGCGGTAGATAGGCTCGCCCCATTCCGTAACTAGGGAACTGAGATCGGAAAAAGTGAGTTCATAGATAAAAGCGTTCACTTGGGAAGTGACCGATCCTTGCTTTGTCTATTATCCTACTAATTCCCCTAATTCCTCTGCTATCACATCAATCTTTGGTTTCCACGCTTCACCTTTTGCACGTGTGCTCACTCCACTTAAAACCAACGCCACGGGGCAACCAGCTGCCTGTCCACCGGCGATATCGGTCTCCAGGCGGTCGCCCACCACCAAGGTTTCTTCTTTAGCAGTGCCAAGGCGCTCGCGTGCCAACTCGATCAGGTAAGGGGAGGGCTTGCCGGCATAGATTGGCTCGACGCCCGTGGCCGTGACAATCACCGACACCCAGGCACCCGCACCGGGGATTTCGCCGCGCGGGGTAGGGAAGGTTTTATCCGGATTGGTGCCAAAGAAAGGTACGCCACGGCGCACCAGCAAAGTGGCCTCGCGCATCTTCTCGTAACTAATTTGCAGGTCGAGACCTATTATAACGGCTTGTGCTTCCTTGGCAGCCTCTATGGAAAGTAATTTAAAACCATAATCGCGTAAGGCAGTCATTACACCAGTTCCGCCGATGGCGAAAACCGGACCACCGTTGGGAAATTTCTTCGAGACCAAATCAGCCACCCCCAATGCAGAGGTTATCACCTGCCAGGGTTCTATTTTTACCCCGTGCCTGGCCAAACGATCGACGTATTGATCGGGTGTGTGTATGCCGTTGTTGGTGGCAAAGGCGATCTTCAGACCACGTGCCCGCATGCGATCAAAGATGGCCGGCAGATCGCCAATAGGTGTATCCTCTTTCCAGAGGACACCATCCATGTCAAGGATGAGGGATTTAATATTAAGTGGCAGGAGACCAGGCATTTACTTCCCATACTTCTTCACGAGATAATCGAAAACAGGCTGGTCAATCCAACCTGCCTGAGTGTCGCAGCGTTCTTCGAAATTCTCGTTGCCGATGAAGGTATTTAAGGCTTTAAGGGTAGCCTCATCCAATCGTCCATGAATAGGGCCATGATAGTATCCCTTATGAGAAATGATTTCCTGTAAGCGGACGAGAGGTTCGCCGGCCAAGGTCATGCGTTCGGATTCCGGGCTTTTCCCAAAGAATAAACGATGTAATTCCAATAGCTCGCCCAGGCGCATGACGGGGTTTGAATGATCATCAACACGATAATCGATCCACCTGTCGATATAACCACCGTAGCCACCCTGTGGCTTGACCACGTATATGGCTGCGCTCTGGCGGCCACGCCGATCGCCACCTGCAGAATCCCCGGCTGATAGGGCTGAATAGAGACGGTCAGGAAGTTCCCCTTTGGTCTTAAGAAATGCCTTTTGCATGGCCGGAACAACCTGGTCCCCGGTAAGGATGTTGCCCTGGATGGCGTAGCTAGGTCCCGTCACACCACCTGCCCATGCGAAGCATTCCTTGCCCGTAAAAGTGGCAGACCCACCATGCGCATCCACGATTCCTACTTGTCGGTGTTCCCGCTCAGGGTCATTTGCAAGCAGTCGGGAAAGCGCATCATCAGCGGAGAGGCCACCTGCCAGCATCTCCAGTCCGCGTGGACCAAAGGATGTGTTGGCAAAGGACTGCGTGGCGACTGCACCGGCTCCAGCCTGAGCCCAGGGCACCACGGCACCAACTGCTGGAAACTTGGATGCAACTGCCACACCCCAAGCATGCTCATCCAGGTCACAGGCAACAATTGAGAACGTGGACGGGTAAATCATGCTCTACTCCTGATGAAATGGACCAAAGAGACAGTGTCCAACCAAAAAAAGGTGGGGCAATTTGCATTGCCCGACCGGCGTTATTTCTTTTTAGGGATTTCGAGTACCTGGTCGACCAGTCCGTAATCCACGGCTTGTTGGGCATCCAGATAAAAATCACGTTCGGTATCCTTTTGGATGACGTCCACGGGTTTACCAGTGTGTTTTGACATGATGTCGTTTAAGAGAGTCCGCAGACGCAAGATTTGCTTGGTTTGGATCTCGATATCCGTAGCCTGACCTTGTGCACCACCCAGAGGCTGGTGCATATGGATGGTGGAATTCGGTAAAGCATAACGGCGGCCCTTTGTACCAGCAGTCAGTAATACGGTACCGAACGAAGCGGTAACGCCGACAGCTACGGTACTGATGGGATTAGAGATCATTTGCATCGTGTCATAGATGGCCAAGCCTGAGTAAATCACACCGCCGGGCGAGTTAATATACATCTGGATTTCGCGTTCAGAGTCCTCACGATTCAAAAACAAGAGTTGCGCCACGATAACATTAGCGACCTGGTCATCAATGGGTGTACCAAGAAAGATAATACGCTCCTTAAGTAGGAGTGAGTAAATATCGTAGGCACGCTCGCCGCGACCAGAGGATTCAATTACCATCGGGATAACGCTTTTTGGATCTGGGATCATATTTTCTCCATTTCTTTTTAACAGTAAACAGTGAATTTATTCTTTCTCAATTGTCTTTTCTACAGGGGCTACGGATGTCTTATTCTTATCAGCAACCCTGGCCGACTTCTTAGCTTTCGTGGAATTAGTTGCCTGAGAGGTCATTTTCTTTCTGTCTGGTTTCTTGCTGCCATCTGTTTTCTTCGTGGATGTGGATTTATTCTCCACGGATTGCTTGGATTTTCCTTCATCTTCCGGGAGAGGTTCTTTAGCCAGCTCGGGTGCATGGCCTATGGCGATATCCTTCAGACGATTTAAGGTCTGCTGCACATAAGCACGGTTGGCAGACTCCATGGCAACTGCATTCATTAACTGCTTAGGCGGCTGCGACTTGCCACGGGTCATTTTCTTGAAAGCGGAATCACCCTGGTATTCGCCCCAGGTCTGCTGGAAAGATGACTGTAATATGTCCTGGCTTACTTCGATCTTTTCGACTTTGGCTATCTCGTCCATGACGAGCGAACGCTCTAACCGCTTTATAGCAATTGGTCTGGCTTCCTCAGCAGTAAATTTCTCCTCGTCCATCTCGCGGGACTTTAAATAGGCCGCCATATCAAGGTTTTGGCCTGCCAATCGGGATTTCAGGTCTTCCATTACATGCTTTAATTCGTGGTCGACCACCTGTGGCGGGTATTTAATCACAGCGATCTCTTTGATTTTTTCAATCAACTTGGCAAAGTATTCATCGTCATATTGGGCCTTGGATTGGGTCGCCAGATTCGCCTTAACTGCGTCGCGCAGGGCTTTAAGATTCTCAAAAGGCCCAGCCTGTTTGGCAAAATCATCATTCAGATCCGGCAGATTACTACCGCGCACCATTTTAACGGTTACGTTGAATTGAACCGTCTGGCCTTGCAAGCTCTTATCCTTTTCATCCTCCTTGTATTTATGGCTGAACGATTTGCTTTCATTTACACTCAAACCGACCAACTTGTTCGAGAAACCGGGAAAGGGGAATTCCTCGGCTTTCTCATCTTTGCGCACAAAGATCGGAAGACCGGGGCGATCCATCAAAGGAGCTTCTCCTTCGGCGGCCTTTGCCTTGATACCTATCAGATCAATCATAACGAAATCGCCCTTTTGGATGGGCCGGTCAACCGTCTCGGTTTTGGCGTACATCTGGCGCAATTCTTCGAGAGATTCGTCGACTTTATCTTCGCTGGGCTCCTCCCATTCGTAGGGGAAGCGGATAGAACGATAATCTCCCAGTTCCACACTCGGAGCCAACGGAACCGTGAAAGTTAATTTCGGATTTTTATCAAGGTTTTCGACTTTTTCCAGCGATCCAGAAGCGCCTGGTTCCAGCTTGGCTTCCTCAAGAGCCTTTGGATAATATTCGTCCAGCAATAAATCCACAGCATCTTCAACGATAACGCCCTCTCCAAAGCTGCGTATGACAACATCGTAGGGAGCCTTGCCGGGACGGAAGCCGGGGATATTCTTGCGCTCAGAAATCCGCCGGGCAGCGCGATGCTTGGCACCTTCCATTTGTTCGGGTTCAAGCTCGACAATCATAGTGACCTGGTGGTCATCACGGGGTAGGGTTTCGATTTTCAATTCCA
>JBEKVG010000060.1:0-9965 GCA_049514195.1 Anaerolineales bacterium
ATATTCTTCTGCCGAGGGAATAAGGATCTCCGGCGAGTTATGCGGGCGCAGGCCGCGGGTAATACGACAAGCCGTCAGACCGGCATACTCGAATGGGATGACCATTTCACCCAGGAGGCAGACCAGCCAACGTATGGGACGGGAAAAGGCCACTTTGGTTTGGTTCCAGCGCATCGACTTGTCGAACTTGAGGCCCGCCACCAATCCCGGCAGCGACTCGACCAGCACTTGGGCGGCTGGACGTCCGGCTTGTTTAACCACGGCAAAGACGTATCTGCCACCTTCAGTCTCTCGAACTTCCAGGTCCCTGGGCGTCAATCCTTTGCCTTTGGCAAAACCGATCGCCGCCGGAGTCGGGATGCCGTCCTGGCCAAAGGCACGTTCAGCCGGCGGGCCTTTGACCAACTCCTCACGGTCGGGCTGTCGTGGGGCAAGCTTCTTCACCATGACAGCCAGCCGGCGCGGCGTCCCTGAGACACGGATCGTCTCATGTTCCAGATGCAGTTCTTCGTCCAGCCACCTGGGAACAGCTATTTCCAGTTGCAAAATGGCAGAGTCCAGATCCGAGGCAGGCAGTTCTTCAACGCCGATTTCAAGCAAGAAGGTGCATGGGTGATTGGGAGTGGAGTAATTAGGCCTCTCCACGATTATCTGATTAACTAATCCCTGATTACCCAATCCCTGATTACCTTCTTTCAACAAAGGATATTCCAACTCCTTACGCTCTTCCAGGTAGCGCTCGGCCACCCGGCGGGACATTTCACGCATCTGCCCGTAGAAGACCTGGCGCTCAGTCACGCCGATGGCGCCGCGACAATCCAGGGCATTGAAGGTGTGCGAACATTTCAGCACGTAATCGTGCGCAGGCAGGACCAGGCCGGCTGCGATACAGGCCTCGGCCTCGGCCTTGTAGAGGTCATACATCTGGCGCAAGCGTTCCACGTCGCCAATCTCGAAATAGTACTTGCTGTGTTCAAACTCCTCCATGCGGCGCACTTCCCCGTATGTCACGGCCGCGTTCCAGGGCTCGTTCCAGATGGAGGCGGCGTTGTTGAGGGCGATCAGGATACGATCCAGGCCATAGGTGATCTCCACCGAGACCGGGTCGAGGCTCTGACCGCCAACTTGCTGGAAGTAGGTGAATTGAGTGATCTCCTGCCCATCCAGCCAGATCTCCCACCCCAAGCCCCAGGCCGAGATGGCAGGTTGTTCCCAGTTGTCCTCCACCAGGCGGATGTCGTGCTGGCGCGAGTCGATGCCGATGGCTTCAAGCGACTGGAGGTAGAGCTCGACCGGATTGCCGGGATCCGGCTTGAGGATGACCTGGAACTGGTAGTGGAGTTGGAAACGATTGGGGTTCTCACCGTAGCGCCCATCATCCGGGCGGACAGAGGGTTCCACATAGGCCACATTCCAGGGTTCGGGACCTAACACGCGCAAAAAAGTGGCCGGGTTCATCGTGCCGGCGCCGACCTGGGTATAGTAGGGTTGGGCAATCAAGCAGCCTTTTTCGGCCCAGAATTGTTGGAGTTGCAGGATAATGGATTGGAGGGAGGAGGACATTTTCAATTTAGATTGAGGATTTTAGATTGAGGATTGGTGAAGCGAGGGGATTATACCGTAAAGCAAGATAGCAAATTATCCCTTTCTCAGTTACTGGGCAACGTAGCACTAGATTTGATAAAAACGCCTCTACACTAATCCGGCTCCCCGGGAGGCCTGGCAAAAATGGATTTCAGGATGCAAGCCGGTCCTGCGTTCATATTCAGGGCCGAGGGAGCGCGCAAAAGCTTCGGTCTGATCACGTACGACCAGGTTGACCGTGCAGCCGCCAAAGCCGGCTCCGGTGAGCCGTGCTCCCAGGCAGCCGCGCAGAGACTGGGCAATCTGCACCATCGTATCCAATTCGGGAGTGGACACTTCATACAAGTCTCTCAGGCTGATATGACAAGCGTTCATCAACTGGCCGAATTCAACCGTCCTGCCCTGTTCCAACAACGGGATGGCCTGGCGGGTGCGCTCAATCTCCTCGACCACATGGCGGGCGCGTTTCTCAACCAGACCCGGTAATTGCCAGCTTAAACGGTTGAACGTCTCCACGCTGACGTCCCTGAGGGCTTTGATTCCCGGCAGGTCTTTTGAGAGCAGACGCACAGCCTCTTCACAGGCAGCCCGGCGTTCGTTATACCCGCCCGAGGACAATTTCCGTCGCACCGAGGTATCCGCAACCACGATGAGCGTGTCTTCGGGCAGTGGCAGGCTACGATATTTCAGCGAACGACAGTCCAGCAGCAGCAGCCGGCCCGGTTCCCCGCAGGCAGAAGCGAACTGGTCCATGATGCCACAGTTGACACCGACGTAGCGATTTTCCGCCTTTTGGGCCAAGAGCGCCAGCTGCATGGGCGGCAGGCTCCAACCGCCTAGCGTACTCCAGGCCACCCCAAATGCCATTTCAATTGAGGCCGACGAACTCAGGCCAGATCCGCGTGGGACATCGGAAGAAAAAGCCGCCCGAATTGCCGGAGTCGATAGCCCCGTCCCACCCAGGGCCCAGGCCACTCCGGCGGGGTAGAGCGCCCATTCGGGCAGGGGAGAACCATCCGATTGCAACTTGGCAGGCAGAGTCTCCGGAGTGAATAAGGCCTCTTCCGAGAAATCCGCAGCCACGAGCATGGTTTGATCCGTTGAGGCCGAAGAGAAGGCAATATATGTCGCTCGGTCAATGGCGGCCGGCAACACAAAGCCATCGTTGTAGTCCACATGTTCCCCCAGCAGGTTCACACGCCCGGGTGCGCGCACCACGTAACGCGGCGGCTCCGAAAAGCGTTTCCGATAGGCCTCGATAGCAGTTTCATGGGCGTTCATGCTGTACCTCGCTGCTTATAATGCACTCCTGACAACCCCTGCAGGCGTTCGGCGGCGCTCTCGGCGGTGATGTCACGCTGAGGCATGGCCAGCATTTCATAGCCGACCATGAATTTACGGACCGTAGCCGACCGTAACAGAGGCGGGTAGAAATGGGCGTGCAAGATCCATTCGGGATGTGCCTGCCCGTCGCTGGGTGCCTGGTGGAAGCCCATTGAGTAAGGAAAGGAAATTTCGAAGAGATTATCGTAACGCGTAGTGACCTGCTTTAACGCCTCCGCCAGGGCGCTCACCTCTGCATCACTTAATTCCGTCAGATATGCCACTGGACTGTGCGCCACCAACAATATTTCAAATGGCCAAACCGCCCAGAACGGCACTAGGGCGGTGAAATACGCATTCTGAAAAACAATGCGCTCATTCCGGCGATGCTCCTCGGCCAGATAATCCGCCAGCAGAGGCCGGCGATGCTCTGCGAAGTAAGCAGCTTGGCTGGCAAGTTCCTTGACGATCTCGTTGGGTAGCTGCGACTGTGCCCAAATCTGGCTGTGTGGATGAGGATTCGAACAGCCCATCAGTGCGCCCTTGTTTTCGAAAACCTGGGCGTAGCGAATAAAATCCTTTGCACCCAGGTCGGCGCTCGCACGTGCCCAGGCTGCCAGCACATTTTCAATGGCAAGATTCTCCAGCTCGGGCAGGGTCAGGTCATGGCGGGGGGAGAAACATACCACCCGGCACAGCCCGCGCTCAGGAGTGGAAGCCAGCAATGGGTGGGACAGGGCAGGATTCTGCTTCGCCTCATCCGGAAGCAGCGCGGCAAAGTCGTTATCGAAAACGAAGGTGCCAGTGTACAGGGGGTTCTTCACCCCACCGGCACGTTCGTTCCCGGGGCACAGGTAACAGTCCGAGTCATACTGCGGCAGGTTTTCAGAGGGCGTCTTCTCGACCTGGCCCAACCAGGGGCGCTGAGCGCGCTGTGGAGATACGAGCACCCACTCACGAGTGAGGGGGTTAAAACGGCGGTGAGGACTTTCAATCATTGGCTATTCTTTTCCAATTGGACGAATCATATCACTCCCCTACTCGCAAGGGTAGCTTTTGCCATCAAAGAAATGAATTGCTGCTGATAGACAAGGGTTCACAAAGGTGGTATCATGCCAAATAATTAAATAGCCCTGATCGGCACTCTTATCCAGAGAGGCGGAGGGACCGGCCCGATGATGCCTCAGCAACCGGGTTTAGTCTCATCAACAGCGACTATCAGACTAAACCAAGGTGCTAATTCCGGCAGTAGGGATAACCTTAAACACCCAGCACGGGTGTGAGGTTATCTGGATTCTGGAAGATGAGAGGGCAGCCGTGCACTTTGTGCAATTGCCCTTTCGCCAGAAAGGGCAATCTCTTTTTTAGAAAGGGTAACAATGACAACCACTTTCATGTCTTCCCCTAAGTTGATGTTCACCTCCGAGTCAGTGACCGAGGGACATCCCGACAAAGTCTGCGACCAGATCGCTGACTCCGTCCTGGACGCATGCTTCGAGCAAGATCCACAGAGCCGGGTGGCTTGCGAGGTGACAACCAAGACTGGTTTCGTGATGATCCTGGGCGAAATCACCACCAATGCTTTTGTGAACTTTGACGAACTCGTCCGCAAAGTCGTCAAGGAGATCGGCTACGACAGTTGCGAGAAGAGCTTTGACGGCAATACTTGCGGGGTTCTTTCGGCCATTACCAGCCAGAGTCCGGATATCGACCTGGGCGTCAGTAAATCCCTGGAAGCCAAGGAAGGTGACCAGGACCAGATCGATTCGGTCGGTGCGGGGGACCAGGGTATGATGTTCGGCTATGCCTGCAACGAGACCGCACAGCTCATGCCGATGCCGATCTACCTGGCCCACAAGCTGTCCCGCTGGCTGGCTGAGGTACGCAAGGCCGGTGAGCTGCCCTGGCTGTACCCGGACGGCAAATCCCAGGTGACGGTTGAATACGCCTTCGGCAAGCCTCGGCGCATTGACACCGTGCTCATCAGCGCCCAGCACGCGGCGGAGGTCTCCCACGCTGAAATCGAGGCAGGCATCCGGGAGCATGTCATCCTGCCGACCCTGCCGGAAGGCATGATCGATAATGCCTTGAAGGTCTATGTCAACCCGACCGGGCGTTTCGTCATCGGCGGCCCGATGGGTGACGCGGGTGTGACTGGACGCAAAATCATTGCCGATACCTACGGTGGCATGGGCCGGCACGGTGGAGGGGCCTTCTCCGGAAAGGATCCCACCAAGGTGGACCGCTCGGCTGCTTATGCCGCCCGCTGGGCCGCTAAGAACGTGGTGGCGGCTGGGCTGGCCGAACGCTGCGAGATCCAGGTGGCCTACGCCATCGGCGTGGCGCACCCCCTCTCGGTAAATATTGAAACGTTTGGAACGGGGAAGATCGCCGATGAAAAGATCGTCCAGCTCATCCTAGAGTACTTTGACCTGCGTCCCGGTGCGATCATCCGCGACCTGGACCTGCGCCGCCCGATCTACCGCAAGACGGCCACCTATGGTCACTTCGGCCGGGACGATGTCCAATTCCCGTGGGAAAATACTGACAAGACCCAGGCGATGCGTCAAGCAGCCGGGCTGTAATTCAAACCCGCCAGGGTCACTCCCACTCTTGGAAACCCGCCGGGGCGGGCGCGCGAACCTACGCCCTGCTCAAAGTCAGCCGGAATTCATTTCACCTTTTATACGCCACAACCACACCATCCCGTACCGGTACCAACGAAACGATCCAATCCGGGCTTTAGGTGAGTATCTCCGTCAGTTCACGGACGCTCATTGTGGCCGGCGTTTTGTCTTTATCATTGAAGATGTTGCCATGCCAGAGCATGTTATCCACGATCAGCACACCTCCGGGGCGTAACTTTTCTACAATAACCGGGAGCGAAGCTGCGCCGTAACCGGATCCGAGTTCAAAGATGCGCCTGGCTCCAATCATGCGTGCCACCTGGTAGCACAGGTAGCCGGAGGTGGGTCCAATAATGGGGAAATCGGTTTTCTGCGCGTAAACTTCCATGGCCTGCATTTCCGGTGGACGCGCTGGAACCAATTCATCGATGGTAGCGTCCGAAAAGGACTTGGATGCGCAGGTTGCTAGTGTTACTGCTTTTGCATCAATTCAACGATCAGCGTATCCAGAGCCAAGTCGAGCGGAACCTGGCTCGTTTTTGCCCCCTCGTCGATTTCCAGCAATTTGTGATAAATGGATTCCAGCACAGGCATCGAAAAGCGCCCGGCTTGATTACAGACCTTCTGCGCTACGTACTCGTGCAATCCAAGCGCTTTCTGGATCTCAGGGATCGTGGCATGTTCATCCAGCATTTCGCGCGCCTGGAGCAGAAGGCGGAACTGGCGGATGACCATGCCCCAGAACTCTAGAGGGTCGGCCTCTTCCAGCAATTGGTGGAGCACCTTTTGTGCTTTCCGCCCATCGCCTTGACCAAGCGCGTCAACGAGCTCAAAGACACTGACCTGCGCACTGAAGATGCTGACCTTCTCCACATCCAGCAAACGGACGGGTCGCTCGAAATTAACATAGGTCAGCAGTTTGGTGAGTTCCTGGGCAGCCATGCGCGTATCCTCGCCAACCATCTCGGAGAGACGCGCGGCGGCATCCGGTTCGATCCGGCCGGCCTGTTTTTTTGCCTCAGACTCGATCCAGTGCGGCATTTCCCAGCGTTTGGGCAGATTATAGATATGCACTGCAGTGCGCCCTCCCGCTCGTCCCGCCCACTTTAGCAGCCAGTGGTCAGGCTTGAGCTCGTCGTGCTCCACTAATACGATGGTAGTTGTCGGTTGGGCCTTATCAAGTAGGCCAAGTAACTTTTTTCGGGCCTCCGGGGTCGAAAAAGCCGAGTTTGGATGGACCAGCACCATCACGCGGCGCGGCGCCAGGAATGGGGCTGCGTTAACAGCAGCATTGAGGGCCTCGAAATCCAGCCCGAGGCGTCCATCGAAGCTGGCAATGTTCATATCCGCCGTGGAAGGCTCTCCCAAGTCAGCGCATACCTTTTCAATATGCGCCGACATGGCAAATTCATCATTTCCGTGCAGGAGGAGTATCCGGGGGGTCTCTGACATCAATACGCCTGCTGGGTCAGGCCTTCCATGCGGGTCGGCTAGCCTTGTGTAATCACGCGGTGCAGGCTAAACTTCCCGAAGCGGATTGGAAAAATATCCACCACCGACATCCCCTGGGGGTCGCCTGAGGTAGTGATGCGTTCCTGGATCTTCGGACCAAGCGGCTGGCTGACGATGAATCCCAGGATTGCCAGGGAAATCACCAGCGGCAGGCGCTCAACCTTGTCGCGTTTGTTCTTCGCCCCTACCATCCCGAGCCAGGTCAGCACACCGGTCACGAACCCCGATGTAACATAATTCGTTCCGCAGTTGGGATGGACAGCCAGGCTGCGCTCCCCGTTATTCATACGAGAGAGCGCCTGGACAACCGCATCACGCACCTGGTCGGTGGGCACATCACCCAGCAGGAGGAAGCCTGCGGGGAAGGAATATCCGGCGAGTGGACGGGAGGGGAAACGCTGGCTGAGGATGGTGATGGTGGCATGTTCCAAGCCATGGTTGCGGCGCAGACGTGAGAGAGTTGGGATGTCGAGAATGGTCATGGACGGCTCCAATCTGGAAAAATTATACCTGTTTTCGGTATTCTTACACCTTTGTTTTGATAAAGATTTCTGTCCAGGCCCGGGCGGTTTCGCCCCCGGACCCATCCTCGGCCATATCCCAAAACGAGGACAAGACACTATGACAGATAGCCCAGGCCCGCAAGTGCTGAGGGTCGAACCCCAGACGTTCGGACAGGATGGCAATGCGCCGCTGCGTATGGTGGACAGCCTGCGTCTCTTCCGGCATGACATGATAAGGATTGATAAGAAGCGGCCCGACCTCATATTCCGCCGGTCCGATAACGCCCTTGGGATCGATCACCAGCCAGCCGCGTCCGGAGGAGAGGATATTGTAGTGGTGGAAATCGCCGTGCAGCAGCACTTGCGGACGGTCCTCAGCGAACAAGTCCTGGATGAGACCCTCGGCAGTGGCGAAAGATTTCTCTGGAAAGGGGCCTGTCCCGCCATCAAAGAGCAGGCGTACCTTCTTGAGCTCGTCGAACCAGCCCCGCAAACTGATGAAATCCCCCTGTTGTGGAACCGGGCAATGGATCCTTTTCATCACATCTGCAGCAATTTCTGTAGCCTGATCATCATCCTTCAGCGTAGCGAGCATCCTTCCGGGGTGAAGGCGTTCCAGCAGTAGCATGCCCTTATCGGCATCGGCTGCCAGGATGCGGCAAGCGCCCTGCCCGTTGTAGATACGCAGAGTATTGATCTCGCCGGTCAGCTCGCGGTTCGGAACGCCAATTTTAAGCACAGCTTCCGTGCCGTCACTCCGTTTGGCTGCACAGACATAGTTGTAAGAGAGAAGCAGAGGCTTACCAAGCTCTAAGTCCCAACGATGAGCCGCCTGGGTAAGGAGGTTGGGAAGCTCAGCAAGCCAGCCGTCGGCCTCCAAGGCGAAGGCCTGGCGTATGTTCCGGACAAAATCCGGAGGCAGATTCAGAGTCATTGGAGATTTCTACTTCTCCCCGAATTTCTGCCAATAAACACGGTTTCCGTCATATTGACTTCGCGCCGGTTTCTCATCCGCCGGGTAACCAACATAAACGATGCATAATGGTGTCACGTATTTTGGAATGGAAACAATCTCACGCACAATTTTGACAAAATTCTTGACCGGATGAATACCAATCCAGACCGTCGCGAGTCCCAGGCCAACCGCGGCGATGAGGATATTCTCAGTGGCGGCGGAACAATCCTGCACCCAAAACAAGCGAGCAGCCGGATTGGTGGAAAGACCTGGGTTCCCGCATACCACTATGGCTGCCGGGGCATTACGGTTCCCGAAGATGAGGCGGGAACGGAATTGGGCCAGTTTTTCAGGATCCGTGACTACGATAAACTCCCATGGCTTGCAATTCATAGCGGAGGGTGCGGCCATGGCAGCTTTTAACAACAGATCGAGTTTTTCCGGTTCGACCGGCTGTTCTGTGTATTTTCGGATGGAGCGGCGGCGGAAGATAGTTTCGATGGTTAGGTTCATAATTCTAGCCAAGGGTGAGGGGTCATGGCCCACATATCATCCCGGAAACATTTTCCCATAAATCTCCGGACAATACTTCTGAACCATTTCACTAGTCAGGCCATTCTCCTTGCAGATAGCCGCATAAAGGTCAACGGAGGGACGCTTGCGGCGCGCCTGGGTCTCCACATCCAACTCCCACAGGCCAAAGCGTTGAGTCCAGCCGCGCTCCCATTCGAAGTTGTCCACCAGCGTCCACCAGAAATAGCCTCGCACCGGCCAATTAAAGTTTACAGCCCGCCATACCTGATGAATATGCCCGGCCATGTAACGCGGCCGGAGGGTATCCTTGGCGTCCTCAATCCCGTTCTCCGTGATCAAAATAGGCACATTGAACTGCAATGCCCATTTAATGGAGCGGAAAATTCCTTCCGGCAGGTTGGCGTTCATGCCACCCTCGGCCATATCACTGCCCTTGGGATAGTAGCGCCGGCCAAAGAGCTCGCCAGGCTGGCGCAGGTCAAAAGCAACAGTGTCTTGAGAGTAATAGTTGAGGCCGAAGAAATCCTGTGTCCCTTTGGCTTCTGGGATTCTGGTGTTACCAAGCGGGGTGCGCATCACGCCTGTGCTGATTCCGCTGGGAAAAGCCATGTTAATAACATTGAAATAGATATCGCGTTCCAGTACATCCAGCGCGAACCATGGGTAGCGCGGTAACATTGGCCGGTGATGGTGGGCAAAGCCGACG
Source organism: Anaerolineales bacterium (assembly GCA_049514195.1). GTDB lineage: Bacteria > Chloroflexota > Anaerolineae > Anaerolineales > Villigracilaceae > UBA877. The sequence continues at coordinate 9,745 of JBEKVG010000060.1, forward strand.
CGAGCTTCAGGCTGAACCTCATGGATAGCCCAATATGCCGCGGCGTGACCACGCAGCAAGTTGGCCTCCACACGGAACGCACGAAAGAAATTCGACTGGCCGGGCGGAAACTTCCTGTCCACGTAAGCTTCCATGGCATAAACGTTTGGTTCGTTGATGGTACACCATAGTGAACAATATTCTTTCAATGCCTCCACCGTCTTGCGGACGAATTTTTCAAA
>JBEKVG010000061.1:0-9897 GCA_049514195.1 Anaerolineales bacterium
GTGGGTGCGTTTGGCTATGTAACCGTGATCTTCTTGGCTCGTTTCGGGTACTCCCGTCTCGCCTGCTTCCTCAGGGAGACCCTCTTCAGGCGTGATAATCTCAGCCTCCTCCGGCGTTTCCGTATAGATTGCTTGCGGCAAAATGATGACGCCCGTACTCATATCTACCTCATCATCGGGTAGACTGCCAAAGCGAACATGCGAGGCATCCACCAGATAGGTTCCACCTTCGCGCAATTCATTCAAATCTACCTGGCTGGTACGTCCGATGTATCCGAATACTCCAGTGCGAACTCCATTGGCTATCGCCTTTCGGATGACGTTGTCGCTTTCCAGGCGCGGGTATCCCAAGATTTCATAGAATGACTCGACGATTTTTCCTGTTGTGACTCCAAGTGCCGATCCCTCGCCACAACCTATTTGAAGAAGCTCAAGAATCTTTTCCGGAGTGACACTCGAAAACAAACGAGGCGGTGAGATGGAGAGGAGTTCCATCAGCCTTTCGTGTATATTCTGGCTCTGCAAAGGCCGACCTGACAAAGATACTTTTTCAATCTCGACACGCTCCTCATCTATCTGTAAAGGAAGCCTTACTGATTGATAGAGACCGCGAATGGCAACTTCTTGAGCTGCTTGCTCGGTCTTTCGCCTATCATCCAATTGCTCCATCTGTGAAGTGGTCAGGTTGAGCGCCTGGTGCTTGGAGCGGACACGATCGATAGCATTGAGATACTTGATGGCTCGCCGCAATGGGCTCACCTGGTTACGTTCCGGGAAAGCCAGCCCCAATCCATTCCGATGGCGACGGGGTTTATCGCCATATTTGGTGAACATTTCGTCAGCCAGAGATTTTTGTTCGACTTCATTTTTAATAGCAACATCGAGGGGCAGGTAAGCAAGCAGAAAACGCGGCTCACGATCTGGAATGGATTGACTTGCATGTGGCCAGAGGATGGCTGCCTGCCGGCCGCGCAGGCGATTTTCCAATTCATCATGGATGGCTTGCTCGATCTCTTCCTTGCTGACATGCTCAGCTTCTTGTTCAAGAACCTGGGTAATGTTAGGGGTAGTCTTGAAAACATAGCGAACCCCATCAAAGTGCAGGTAAAGGCATTGCTCACGCAAGTCTTTAAGCACGGCCTGGGCTGTGATGCCATCCAATTCAGGATTAACAATAGAGGCGAGTAACTCGTTCTCAGAGACACCCGGAGCGATAGGTTCGCCGCCTTCTTCGCCGAGACGTGACGGTCCGCCAAAGGAATACATCAAAATGGCTGTAGCCATGCGCATGGCCGGGCAAACGCCGCTCAGACGAGGATTTTCTCTCGTAAGTCGGTCGTCAATGTGGCTCACGCGTGCATTTTGGCCGAAGAAATCCCTTTCCAATACTGCCTTGAAGGGCTCGCGCTGGCCAACCTCAGTAAAGAAGGCTTGCTGCACATCTTTATCACTAATGGGAACATCCCCCGGACCCAACAAGTACCCGGCCGTGTTATCCCACTTGAGCGTATGCAGGCAAATGGCTAAAAAGCGCAAGGCACCCCGTGTACGGCCAAAATCGGGCAGGGAAGCCCAGCGCTCGCGCATAATGTCGATCAGGGCAGGGTGAAAGGGATAGGCGGCGACAAAACGGTCGCATAAAGTCAGGCGATCATCCTCTGCGTCGCGCCGGGAAGAATCGTCTTCAGCATGAGCGGCGCGCATATGGGTGATCTCGGCAGAGAAGGCCTCAGCGACATTATGCGCAGCTTCGGCGTTTGGGGGCTCGGCCAGGAGACGGCGGCGCAGTACAGGCAAGATTTCATCCCCGCTGACCGGTTCGCGCTTGGCATCCACGCGCGATGTAAGATGGTCCAGCATCGTGAGCAACTCTTCATTCCCATAGGCTTCGCGCGTGCTGGCCTGCAGGCTGTAAACCATCACAGCATTACTTGTGCCAGCCACTTCGACGGAAAGAGTCTGCAGGAAGTCCAGCGTCTGGCGGCCCAGGGTGGATTCGCCCACCGGCTGCGCCATAGTGCGCTCCATATATTTAAGCACTTCATCCAGCAGGATTAAAACTGGTTCGGGCTTTCTTGAGCCCTTGCCCAACATGCTGGCAACCACATCGCCACCCGGAGCGATCAGATCCCGATCGTGGTCAGCCACTAGATCATAACAACCCAGTTGGGCAGCCAGGGTACCCCACAAGGTCTTGGCATGGAAGCCATTGATATCTTTGCCCTGCTTGACATCAAACTTTTCGCCATCAAAGACAGCCACACGCACCTTGCTAGGATTCGGTAGTCCTTTGGCCTCGGGAAGCGCATCCAACGCGGCGCGCTCAATGGCGGCATGGTAAAGTGCAGCCAGAGTATGCGACTTACCTCCGCCGAAGGGCGACCGTAATTGCAGGACACGATCGCCGAGTTTTCCGGCCAGACCGCCGAGCACATCTTCGAGCAGGCGGTGCAGACCGGAGGTCAAGTGGGTAGCGGCGAAGAAATCGCGAGCACGGCGGTATATTAGCGGGACGCTCTCATCCCCCGCTACCAGCGCCCCAAGGTCGATGGCATAGATGGCAACCGCCGTCTGGCCAGCTTCAACATCCGACTGCAAATGAACAGCCTGAGTCCAGGGATGGAGTTCTTTCGTCATTTGTTACCTCCTAGCGCTTGCTTGATTTCCGCCACGGCCGCATCCAAGTAACGCAGCTGCTTATCAATAAACCCGGCCAATTGCGGGGTGCGGTAAATTTCATCAAGATATAGCAATTCCACAGGGGTCTGGTAAGTCTCCCGCAAAGTTGCAAGAACCTGCTCATGCTCCCGACTGCGGGACGAGACCACCAGGATTTTCCCAGAGATGGATCGGGTATCGAGCAAGTCAATGAGAAAGAAAGCTGAAGCATCGGGTTCATTGATGAATTCAGTTTGAAGGACAGCCAGATCGAATGTACCGCTGGCAGTGAACCCACCCCATGATTTAAGTTCGGCCAGAAAATACTGTCTACCCTTTTCGAGCAGAAAATCGGGCTGCAAGCGGGTGCGTTTCTCAAGACTTCGGATGATTTTTTTTGCATCGAAGCCGGGGCCAACTTTTCGCCGGCCATCGAAAAGGGCGCTGCGCACGCGCTCGATATCTGCTTTGGTCACCTGAGCGGGATGGGCGAGTACATGATAGCCAACGAATTTAAAATACTCTTCAACAATCGGCTCGTAGAAGTTCTGATAGCCCTGGATCCAGTAACGGAAAGCGCGGATTTGCTGAGGAGTGTGTTCCATCTTGCTCATTCCTTATCAAGTGTACCGCGATGAGACTCGATGAGTATGCGCCAGTTCGTCGTTAATTTTCGCAAGGCGGCTGCTTCAGCACCACGAGCAGCCACAAGAGACCTCCCACCCCCGGAACCGTTGCCTTCCAAGGTGTGGCCGCCCAAGGTTTGGGCCACGAGGCGCAGGCGTTCAATATCCGGCTTCGCTTCGTCGAGATAAGCTGGGATAAGAGCAGGGCGGTTTTCGACCAGCCAGAGCAAGCGGTGGAGTATATCGATCAGCGCGGTGGACTTACCTTCTTGCGGCAAGCCTAATTCATCAATATCTCCGCGTTCGGTAAAATCGCGCAGCATGTATTGGTTTTTTAATCTGACGACCAATGCATTATTTCCATAAGTTAAACTATTCGGGCCTTCCAATTCAACGCGTTGGGGATAGGCGAAGACAATGGCCTCGCCTGCATCGATGGCGGAACCGCGATAGGCGTAACGCCACAGGATATAGAAACGCGTGACAGGGTCAATCCCGCTGATGCCAGCCGAGGCCACGCCGAACAGCTTTTCAAGCAGGGCTTCCAACACTGCGCCCTCCACTTCGGCTAGAAAAGTATCTGCAGGTACCGGCTGACCGTTGGCGTATTCAACCCTTGCATACTTGGTAAATGCTCGCAGACCAGCCCCTACGCATGCGATGACCAGATCCGCACCTGTGACACCTTGCATCCACAACCGCTCCAGCCGCTCGCGTACGATGCTTTGCAATTCGGGGCGCACACCGCGTTCGTATGAACCTGCCTCATTATTCTCACGACGGCGTGCAACAAGAAAAATAGATGATGCTAGAGCTGCGGTATCTTGAGCTACTACTCTTGTGCCCATCTCTGTATCCAAAGGCCAGGCTTCTGTGACAGTAAAACCCGCTGTACGTAGTGCATCAATCAATGTCACCCACCCTAAGGTAGTTTTATGGGCATATACAACCACCATCGGCGAATTTGCCTTCAATACTCTGCCGGCATCAGTGAATGACTTCGCCATCATATTTTCATAAAAATTCTTTGCTTCCTCCCTATCCCCATGATGCCGATAAAATGCTGCAATTGCCTCTTCTTTTTTAGGAGTTAATATTGACGAAAAATGCTCTGGGAAAATGTGACCAACACACCGTTTGAGAAGAATGTAGAAATAATCTGATAAATTCGAATAAGTTACATTATCGTAATAGGGAGGATCAGTAATCACCGCATCAAAAAAGTTGTTTTCGAAGAGCATTCTAGTAGCAGACCCTCTAAAAACTTGACCAGGTATACCTGAATTTGCATTTTGTTGAGCAACCGAGGTAATCCAGTTTAATGCGCTTCGCCAACTACCAAGGGAATCACTTATCGGATTGGTTTCAGCAAAATCCCATACCATTGGAAGAGCCTGTCGGCCAAAAACACCCGGGAGTGTTTCGGTTGAGCCATCCCACCTCGCCAGACTAGCGCCTTGCTGAGCGACCCTATCCAATGCCATCCCAAGGAACGCAGAAATAGCCTTTGCCGAAATATCTTGATACCCAGTTGCCAACATTTGCCTATATACTTCACGAACTGCTTTTATAAAAACCAACAATGCTAATTCTTGTCGCGGCAAATATAAATCTGACCATTTCTTAAAACCATAGTTTTGCACATCCATTGAACGAGGATTTGCCTCAATTGGTTCGCTAAAAGTAGAAATGGCCCATGATGGATCGTCTCGCGTTTCTTGCTCGAATTTCTGAATAATGTCTTTTATCGCTTCGTTTGATTTTAAGCATAGTTGCACATCATCAGTGGCAAGATAAACCTTCCTTTGCATTCCTTGCCGTGTACAAATCACTGCTATTGATTGATAATTTATTCTTCCTGCCTTTCCTTGTTCTTTCACATAACCGCTATCAACTACAGTCCCACAGAATGGGCATGCTACATTTCCTGCCTTACTTCCGGCTTCTGGATCAAAGCCTAAATCCTGCTGGGTTGCGGCCTCTACTATACGGTAATGAACGCGTTTTTCTTTTCCATTTAACACAGGCTGTAAGGCCACAAAATTGTTTTTTTTCTTTACCAGCCAGGTCTGGCGCGCCAGGGGCACAGTTGCGCCGCAGTCAGGGTTCTTGCAGGTCACGGTACGCGTCCAAAGGTAGGCAACGGGATTCAACATACCCTTGCTCTGGGCGGCTTTGCTCTCTGATACGGCCAGGTTCATATTCAACTGTTTCAATTCGGTTGCTTGGCGCTGGACTTCGGGGTCTGGGATAGGTGGATACAGGTCGCCTATATCGATACGCACCTTTTCGAGCACCCACTTGCCCCAATGCTCCACTTCGGCAGCCAGGCCGGCCCAGGTGCCGTCTGCGGAGCAGCCTTTGGCGGCTGGATCTGGCGCACCATATTGCTGAGGATAGACTAACGTGCACAGCTCGATGAGATGTGCGACAGGATTCAGATCCAGCGCATAAGCCTCACATCCCAGGCGCAAAGCCTCCAATGGGATGGATCCCCCTCCGGCGAACATATCCAGCACGCGTGGCCGGGGGGCACGTCCAGCCTCGATATCTTCAAGAGTCACCATTTTACCGCGCTCGGCGGTCAGACGCTCGGCGTGTGCTTGGAGGATATTTTTTTGCGCTTGCTTGATTACATCCGGTGAGCCTGGATACTTGCAGAGTTTCGTAACAAACTCATCTGCTGCCTTGCGTTCCTTCTTATCTTTTGGCGCGGGGACAAGCGCCCCGTACACTGCGGCACGCGCAGCCACCAGCGGGCGGCGCGCCCACCACAAATGCAGGGTAGAGATGTGGCCCTTGCGAATGGATTTCTCCCGCCGCGCTTCGGCAGAGATGGCTTCGATGGGGATGTAATCCTCAATCAGGCGAGTGTCATCGGCCATGTTTGGCTTTCTGGGCGAGGTTTCCCCCGCTAATTAGAGTTGTCATTATAGTATAACCATTCTTGCTGAATGATGCAATTTATAGTGGATGGTTTTCTGTGGAGGAGATACGTTTTACTGAAAAAGGTCAACTTCGAGTTGAACGAATGCCTGCAAACGGAATTAGTGGAGCGCGCCGATCAAGAACAGCGGCCGGCGGAGGAGATCCAGGCGGCTATTGGCGGTGGCGGCCGCCTAGGATCTGGCAGGGAACCGAGGAAGAGGCCCAAACCCCCGGCCCCTCACCTCGTTTAAAAGCACTGGCATATTGATTAACGTCAAAATAACTGACCAGTTTGATTGGTCAGTTCATCGTTTCGGGAAATATATTGTCCTAGATCACTTCTTTCGGAAAGCCATCAGGTATACGGTATATGCGACCAGCAGGTAGGCCAGCAGCCGGATGATGATCAAGACGGTGTTCAGGGCATCCTTCAGGCTGAACAGCGTAGCCAAGTGCGAGAGTCCGAACAAGCCGAACGCAATGGCGATATAGAGGGGGATGAGGTTTTTCGAGCGCTGCCAACCGATGATACCAAAGACCAGGATGATGATGCATAGAACTAGGTTGATGAACGTGACGGTATCCCAGACAAAGTGCATGAACGGCCTCCTTCCAAAACTGGGCGGGTGAATGCAATCAGTATAGTGCAAAACAGGCCCAAATACAAGAACTTGTCCCTATTCATATCAACCAGATATAATGTACTATATGCAACTAACGGTAATTATCCCAACCTACAATGAAAAATCGACCATCCTTGAAATTATTAAACAAGTTCAGGCAACAGGATTGGTTAATGAAATCATCGTCGTAGATGATGGTTCGCAAGATGGTACGCGCGAAATCCTCGCAAAATTGAATGGGCAGAACGGCGTACGCATCATCCTCCACTCCCACAATATGGGCAAAGGTGCTGCAGTGAGAACTGGCCTTCAAGTTGCCACTGGTGATGTTGTGATCATTCAAGATGCTGATTTAGAATATGACCCGCGCGAATACCCCAACCTACTCAAACCCATCGAAGAAGGTAAAGCGGATGTAGTATATGGCTCGCGGTTTTTAGGCGCAGCGCGCCGACCTATCTTGTTTTGGAACATGGTGGCAAACAAGATTCTTAATTTTTTCACAAATATCCTCTATAACAACATTATTTCCGATATGGAAACAGGCTACAAAGTATTAAGCGCTCGTTGGTGCAGGATATGCCTCTGCATAGCCGTCGTTTTGATTTTGAGCCGGAGTTCACCGCCAAAATACTCAAGCGAAAAGCACGTTTGGTTGAAGTGCCGATTGCCTTTTATCCGCGCGATTATTCTCAGGGTAAGAAGATCAAAGCCTGGGACGGAGTTATTGCAGTTTGGACTTTGATAAAATACAGGTTTGTTGATTAAAGGGAAAAGGCATAATAGTGATTTCAAACTCTTCTTATCATTTCTGGAAAAATTCAAAGAGCTCACCGATCAAATCTGGTGAGCTCTTTTTTTGAAAGGCTTAAATATCAGGGCATCGGTTGCGCCTGCAGAGTCTGTTGGAGACTATTCAGATCCTGGTCGAGCGTATCGGGTGTCGGGATAGGTACATCCGTCGCCGCGAGAGAGTTCTGTAAGTCATTCAGGGATTGGTCGATCTGCGTGATATTCACCGAATTTACATTCGTGTCGATCGACTGAAGGGTATTCTGCAGATCGTTAAGCGATTGTTCAGCCTGGTTGACAGCAGACTGGTCAAGGGCGGCGCTGGTTGATGTGGCTTGGGGAACAGACTGGGTTTTTCCGGGCGAACCGGCCGGTTTTGAATTCGTCTGGGGGTTGGTGTTCACCTGGCAGCTCATCAATAAAAGACTCAGGCCCAGGAGGATTGCAGCCTTAAACAAGTTTTTTCTCATGTCGCTGTACTTTTTCACATACTCGTCGGAGAGCCGGCTACTGGTGATTGGCTGCGCGCCAGGTCTGGACGGCCTTCTGCAAGTCACTGACAGCCTGGACCAGGACAGTGTGTGCGTCCGTTAGGGCTTGGTTGGCATCCTTGACCGTCTGGGCCGCAGAAGCCGGGTCGGTTACATCGCCGCTGCCATCGAACCCGGCATGGGTTGAGAGGATATTGGAGGCAGTTGTGTGGGAGTCTCCGGCTGTGGCCAGTTGGGATTGATACGTTGTCAACGCGGATTGGAGGGCGGATGTATTCAGTTCTTTGCCCTGTGCTTGGGTGATCAGGTCCTGGATCTTGGAAATAGCCTCGTTGGCCTTTCCCAGGTTGGTGGTCTGGGTGGCCAGCCAGGTCTGCTCATTCTGGTAGGCCTTCTGCACGTCCTGGCCCTGAATTTTATCCTTGTTGGCTGCTTCCCAGGCTTTGACAGCCGTGCGCAGGTCCTGGACGGCCTGCTTGAGGGTGTCACTGGCGGTTTTCAGGGCTTGATTGGCATCCTTGACCGTCTGGGCAGCCAGGCTTGGGTCAGTTACGTTGGCACTGCTGTCGAAGCCGGCATGAGCGGAGATCAAGTTGGCAGCCGTGGCGTGGGAGCTTTGGGCTGTGCTCAATTGGGCCTGAAAGGTTGAAAGGGCCGATGCCAGGGCAGAGGTGTCCAGACTCTTAGCCTGGCCTTGGTTGATCAGGTTCTGGATCTTGCTCACCACGGCATTGGCTTTTCCCAGGTTGGTGGTCTGGGTGGTCAGCCAGGTCTGCTCATTCTGGAATGCCTTTTGCAAGTCTCCATTTTGCATTTTGTCATTATTGGCCTCCATCCAGTTCCTGACGGCCGTGCGTAGGTCCTGGACGGCCTGGGTGAGCACGTTATGGGCATCCTTCAGGGCTTGGGCAGCCTCCTTGACTGTCTGGGCCGCCGCGCTTGGGTCGGTTACGTTGCCGCTGCCGTCGAAGCCGTTGTGATTTGAGACCAGGCTTGCAGCCGTGGCGTGGGAGGCTTGACCCGTGGTCACCTGGGTCTGAAAGACGGCCAGCGCCGCGCTGAGCGCTGAGGTATCCAAGCTCTTGGCCTGGCCTTTGGTGATCAAATCCTGGATCCTGTTGAGGACTTTTCCGGTATTATTCAGATTATCCTGCTGTTTCCCGAGCAGGTCCTGCTCGCGCTTGAACGCGTTTGCCAGATTGGTGGTATCCGGAGGGGTATGGAGCGGTTGGGGCGTGGCGGTACTGCCGCTGTCAGCGAATGCCACCCTGGAAGGAATGGCGAAAGCCAGGCTGAAGATGAGCAGCAGCCCGGTCAGGCCCAAGGCCCATCGACGGATGGACAACGATTCAGATTTTGAAGTTTTCATGGGTAATCTCCTTCATAAAAACAAGTATAAAGGCGCATTGTGTACGCTCTATATTCTAGATGTAAAAAAATTGTAAAATCTTCCACTCCCTGGTAATAGTCAAAATGTCATATCGAGTGAATAGTTTTAGCCAGGCTGCCCATTTCCTCTGCGCCCAAATGGGCTTGGACTGGCTGTCGGTTCTCCCGCACCCACTTCCGGAGTGGTTCCGCCCATTTGACCAGCGCACGTGCATCCGCGGGATAGTGGCTTGGACGCGTTCCAATGTCCGTCCATTTTAGTCCTGCCAGGGCAGATTCCCATTCCTTCCAGGGCACTAAATCCGGCGTCATCGAGAAGGTCGCCAGTGGCGAGAAGAAAACTGGTTTGTCAGACGGGAACTGCGACCGCATTTCTTTTAGAAATTCCAG
>JBEKVG010000062.1:0-9518 GCA_049514195.1 Anaerolineales bacterium
ACAACGAGTTTGCCGGCAGTATCCTGCAAGCCCGGAATGGATTTGGCGTGGAGGCGGACGCTCTGGCAGTGGATGTGGTCGCGGCAGCCATGAGCTCCATGCGCAACTTCCTTGGTCAAAAACATACACTAAAATACCTGAAATCGGGCGAGATATTCATCACCCAGCTGGCCGAGCGCTCTTCCTGGGAGACCTGGGAGACAGGTGGACGTCAGGGCTTGTTAGAACGGGCGCAGGCGCAGGCTGAACGGATTTTACGCGAGCACCAGGTTCCTCCACTGGAAGCCGCGCAGGAAGGCGAACTGGATGCTATTCTTTCCGCTGCAGAACGCGAATTAGTAAAATAGTTCAAATTGAAAGGGTGTAAGATAAAAGACATATGCTAAACAAAGCTCAAGCCATCCAAGCCGACCTTATCATATGGCGACGTGATTTTCACATGCACCTGGAGCTCGGTTTTCATGAGTTCCGAACATCCAAGCGCGTGGCGGAGATGGTGGAGCAGTTGGGTTGCCGTGTTCAGCGCGGCGTCGGGCGAACCGGTGTGGTTGCAGAGCTCGGTGAGGGGAAACCCATCATCGCCTTGCGGGCCGACATGGACGCGTTACCGCTGCAGGAAGCCAACCAGGTGCCATATGCTTCTCAAAACCCCAGCGTGATGCACGCCTGCGGGTATGACAGCCATACCGCCATCGCGCGGCTTGTCGGCTTTTGATCCGGCCATTGTCAGTATCGGTTCCCTGCGGGGAGGCCCCACCGAAAATGTCATCCCTGAACGGGTGGAAATAACCGGGACGTTGCGATACACAGAAAGCCGGGTTCAAAAGCAAATTCATGCCGAGATCAAGCGCGCTTTTGAGCTGGATCGTCCGCTGGGTGTGGATTATAAGTTGCGTTTTGAAATCGGAACGCCTCCCATGCAAAACCATCCGGAGGCTGTGGAATTAATCCGGCATGCAGCCTGTGATGTTATTGGCTCGGAACATGTCCTCAAACCTGAAAAAGACCTTGGTGCAGAGGATTTTGGTTGCTTTTCAGAAGTGGCTCCGGGTGCAATGGTTTCCCTAGGTACCCGGATTGAGAGCGATGAACGCATGGGCCATAACCCATTTTTTGGTATCGACGAATGAGCTCTTCCCATCGGGACTGCCATCCTGGCTGAATGTGTCTTACGGTTTTTGCACGGCAAAGTATAATTGGCGGGAATTTGAAGTTGTTCCTGCGCCTTTTATTTAAAATCAATGAGGAGACCCCATGCATACCATCTTGAAGGGTAAATCGAAGGAAGTCACCATCGGCATTGACCGTCCATTCGTAATGATCGGGGAGAAAATTAATCCCACCGGCCGCAAGAAACTGGCGGCTGCACTGGTGGAAGGAGACCTGGACTATCCCCGTCAATTGGCTGAAAGCCAGGTGGCCTGGGGTGCTGAAGTGCTGGATATTAACGTTGGTGTGCCTGGGCTGGATGAAGTGGCTGTTGTTAAAAAAATGGTCGAGTTACTGGTTTCTGTCGTGGATGTACCGTTTTGCCTTGATTCCGCCAACCCGGATGTGCTGGCGGCTGCCTTGACAGCCGCACCCGGCAAACCCCTCGTTAATTCGGTCAGTGGGGAGGAAAAAAGACTGGCAACCGTTCTACCGCTAGTCAAGGAACGCGGCGCGGCTGTGATCGGCTTGACCATGGATGACAGCGGTATTCCCAAAACACCCGAGGAACGCCTGTCGGTGGCGGAGAAGATCCTGGAACGGGCGGCGCGGCTCGGTATTCCATCGGAGGATGTCATCATCGACCCACTGGTATTGACCGTTGGATCAGACAGCCAGGCAGCCCTCGTTACCCTCCAGACAGTTGAGCTGTTGCGCAAGGAATTTGGGGTGAATATCAACCTGGGCGCCAGCAACGTTTCATTTGGCCTGCCGGAAAGGCCGACCGTCAATGCGGCCTTCTTGACGCTGGCCATCCAGATGGGCGCCACCTGCGCCATCACCGACCCGGCCAAGCTAGGCCAGACGGTCAAGGCGGCGGATTTGCTCCTGGGCCGGGATGATTATTCCATGCGCTATTTGAAGTATTTCCGGGCCGCAGAGGCATTACGGGAGAAGGAAGCTGAAAAGGCGGGATAGGGCATGCAATCAAACTGGAAATCCAGGAAGGTTGTGATAGTCGGCGCTGGCGCGGTCAGCTCGACATTTGTCTACGCCCTGGCACAGAAGGGCCTGGCCGAGGAAAAGGAAGCGTTTATCCCCGGACTGACACTAATCGCAGGATTTATAGAACACGCCATATAGAGGCGCTATGAGATAGAGGCTCGACTGCCAGAGGAGCAGGCCACCGATGAAGTAAGTGTTGGGAGTTCGATCGGCCAGAGCAAGGACAGCCACTCCCAGTGCCAGGCAAACCATACCGATGCCCGCTTCCCACTGGGTTGCGAACAGGGCATTTACGACCCGCACCTTGCTCGTTATCTTGGGCGTGCGAAGAAAGGCGGTTCTGGATTGAATGAGAGCCTGAAAACCGGCTAATGCAACCACCCACCCCACGCTGAACATGCCGTACATGGAGCGGAATGCCAGCCCCCACGAGAGTTTCAGCGCGTTGCGCATAACCCAAACAAGCCGCCACAGGTTCAAAAGGATAAAAATAAAGGCCAGACTGATCCATGGAAAGGTAGTGGGGAGGATGGTGAAATGCGATGAGAACAGTTTTATGGTTCCCCCCGCCACCAGGAAACAGACATAAGCAAAATTGAACGCATCGGAGAACCACTGTACGGTTCCAGCCAGGTAGAAATAGCGCTGCGCCTGGGTGAGGCGGTTATCCGGGTCGACCCAATGTGCCCACGGCATCAGGCTTTCCCAATGTTTGCGCAGGATCTGGATGTTGCCAAAACACCAGCGAAAGCGCTGGCGCTTCAACCCGGCGAATGTGCATGGCATCAATCCACGGCCCAGGCTGCGGTGGAAGTATAACGATTTGTAGCCACGTTTCAGGACACGCAGGCTGGCCTCGGCATCTTCCGTTACGCACCACTCGCTCCAGCCACCGATCTCCTGCAGAACGGATTTACGGATCAGGCCCATCGTCCCAGAGAAGATGATGGCGTTGCGTTCATTGCGGACTGGCATGGGCACTTCGAAGAAATATTCGTATGAGTAATACATTGCCTCTGAAAAGGAGCCCGGTGCGAAATCCCGGTAATCCTGCGGAGCCTGGATGAAGGCCAACTGCGGATCGGTGAAGGCGGGCACCAGTTCGCGCAGGAAGCGTGGATCCACCTGGTAATCTGCATCTATCACGCCGATAAGTTCCGCCGATGGCGAGGTCTGGGTCAGGGCAAAGTTGAGCGCGCCTGACTTATACCCGGGCCAATTTGCAAGATGGATAAAGCGGAATCGCGGCCCCAGCTCCCGGCAGAGTTTTTCGATCGGACGCCAGGTCTTTTCGTCCGGCGTGTTATTGTCGATGACCAGCACCTCAAATGCAGGATAATCCAGGGCAGCTAGAGTCCGTAGTGTCCCCTCCACGCCCTCCGGCGGTTCATCGTAGGCCGGCAGATGCAGTGAGACCATTGGGAAGAAACCTGGTGCTGGATTAACCCGGGCAAGCCGATTGTGCCAGCGCACACGGCAAGTTACGTCAATGTTTTCAAACATGTGGGTCAAGGCAACCAGGGTGGCAACGGATTGCAGGAAAAGGAACATAAGGGCTGCGATGAAAGAGGCGGGTGTGAGATGGGCGGCAACGATGGTGGAAAACGCGTACGCTAGAAAGAGCGGGGTGAAAATAAGCGTCGCCAGCCAGGCCACCTGGCCGAAAGCATTCCAATCGCGCAACCTCCAGATGCAAACTAGGCCCATTACGACGGCCAGTCCGGTTAGAGCAAATACTTCCGGCGGCCTGCCGAAGGTAGTCAGCGCCCAGACATCGCCGACTCCCAACACAACCGCCATCCAGGTAAGGGCGAGCACAGCCTGGGTAAAGCGGAAGCGTGTACCCCCCAATAACATCACCACTAGGCTGATGGTGAACCAGGCTCCGGACAGATATAATGCCCGCGTTATCATGGGAGTCATCCTATTAAGCCATACGCGCAAAGAACAGTTTGCTCATGGGAATTGCGATCCCAAGCAGTATGGCAGCAATTACCCAAACAGTAATCACCCGTTTTTGGTCGCCTTGGTTTAAGGGACGGATGATTAAAACCACCAGTGCCCACAGCGCGGCGAGCGGAGCCAGAACGAGCGTACCCAGGCCAGCCGGGGCCAAACCCACAAATGCCAGCGCCAGCAGATGAAAGGCTGGCGTGAGCGGCTGTGGCGGTTGATCGCGAAACGGCTTCGGAACGTTGCGGTTTTTTGGCACGATCAAGCGCTCTGAGTTGGCACTGGAAACAAAGAACGATTGGTCATCCTCGCCTTCGTATTTCAAGATAAGCGTGTGGTCCGGTATTAATAGATCATCATTATTTCGAGGTAAAGTAAGGTACATTTATCATCCAACCTCCCGATTATCAGCGGTCCTTCTTCGGCACCTGATTTGCATTTCTTTTGCCTTAATGCGGACACGAATAGTCCATATTACCATAAAATCGATACTTGTCACAAACAGTTTAGTCCACGGCTGATATCTGTATGACTGAAGGCAAAGCCTTCGATTTAGTTCAAAGTATAAACACGAGATGCTCCATAAATAGTGAAGTGAAAGCCGTTCGGGCAGTCAGCTCTACATAACCGATCCGGCTGGCAAGGTTCTCCGCTTCGCTGCGCTTCTTCATCGAAACGAGCATCTGCTTTGCTCCGACCCCGGCTGCGTTGCCAACCTGGTGGAACTTTTCCAGCGGTAAGGGCGGGAACATCCCGATGCGGACGGCCGAGCGCAGATCCAGGTAGGTGCCGAAAGCCCCGGCAACGATGAAAGCATCCAGATCGGAGGAGGTCAGCCTGGCTTCCTGGAGCAGGATCTCTACGCCAGCCCGGATGGCGGCTTTTGCCAGTTGGATTTCGTGTACGTCCTTCTGTGTAACTACAAGATCACGCCCCAGGCCAGTCTGTGCAGCGGGGACAAGTAAGTAACCGTACCTTGGACTGTGCTCAGAGTCGATTTTTAAAGCCCCGGTGGGTTTGATGAGTCCGCCGTCCAGCAGCGCAGCTACCACGTCCAGGATGCCGGAGCCGCAGATGCCCACCGGCGGCTGATTCTCAATGGTTTGCCATAGGATTTTGCCATTCGACCAGCGGGCGCGCTCAATCGCTCCCGGTGCGGCCCGCATGCCTTCGTGGATGTGAGCGCCTTCGAAGGCCGGGCCGGAGGCACACGAACAGCAGGTGATTTTGTCATTTACGATAAGAGCAATTTCGGTGTTTGTGCCAATATCGAGTGCAATGATATTGCCAGGCAATTTCCAGGCAGCGGTTGCTAAAAGCATGGCGAGGTGATCCGCACCGACATAGCCGGCAGTGATCGGCGGTAGGTAAACATTTACACCCGGCGGAAGATTTAATCCAAGTTCCCCGGCGGGGATGGAGAGCGATTCGGTGGTGGCAGGGGAAAAAGGCGCATGACCCAGTTGTTCCACCGGAAGCCCGGCGAACAGATGGTGCATAGCGGTGTTGCCAACCAGAACGGCATCCAAAACAAAAGCGGGGGAGACGTGGGCCTCGGCGCACATCCCGGCCAGCAAGTTGTTCAGCGTCTCCATCAGAACGGATTGGAGTTTTCTAGCTCCGCCCTGTTCGCGCCCAGCATAGGCAATCCGGCTGATGACATCCTCGCCATAGGCGATCTGTGGGTTCATTGCCCCGGCCCGGGCGACGGTCTGGCCGGTTTCCAGGTTCACCAGATAGGCAGCCAGCTTGGTGGTGCCTATGTCCACTGCCAGTCCATGCGCGCCGACGCTGCGGACGGCTGGCTGGAGTTCCAGTCTTGTTTCTTCTCCATCCAGTTGCAGGCGCTGGGCAGCCGTCAGCGATTCGGGTGGGATGTCCAGCTTTATGTCACTGAGCGGTTCGGCCTGGCAGGCCAGTCGGAAGCCGGCGGATAGATCGGCCTTGCTCAAAGCAGCTTCTTCGACCAGTGTGGGCGGTGTGAGCCTGCCGGAAGCCAGACGCACACGGCACTCCTCGCATGTCCCCACGCCCCCGCAGACGGAAGCCAGCCCCACTCCGGCGGACTGGGCAGCTTCCAGAAGTGTCTGACCAGGCCGGGCTTGGCCGCGTCGCCCGAGCGGTTCAAAGTCGATATGGAAGGCTTCAGGCATGTTGGTACCGGCAAGTCTCTTTCAGGCTGCAGACTTCACACAAATTGGCCTGCGACATCTCCGGGCCGAGACCGACAACGAAGGATACAGATTTTTTCGGGAACATCATGCCGCCGGAGGTGAGGCTGATCCCAGCCTGGGCAGGGTCGAGCAGGGCGAAAATCTGCGGCTGGCCGACTTCGACGGGCCATTCCGGGCTGCCGGGGCTGAGCGGCGTGGAGGCTTGGTAACCTTCGGCCAGGACCTGTTCCCCAAGACGCGCACAGACCTGTTGGGCGAGCAACTCTACTGCAGCGTTGCCCAAACCATCCAACGCCAGTGCGTAAAGAGGGTCTGCATTGAGAAGATGGGTGACGGCTGCCTCCAGCTCCGGGCCGATTGTGCTGACGGCGGCGACCACACGTTGCGCCCCGGCTAGGTGACGCGTCACCAGGGGACCGGTTAGTTTCGAACCACCCTCGAGAAGAATACGGTCGTGGCGGTGTGCCTGCACGACAATTTCATGGGCTAGCGCGACCGGATGGAGCAGGCTCAACCCCTCATTGAGAGCGTGCTCGGCTGCCAGGATGAGTTTTCGTTTGCCTGCACGGACGATCTGCGGGTCCACCCCCTGGCCGCGTAGGATGTCATCCACACTTAAGAAAAGCTGCAGGTCAGTGAGAATGTTCATGGATTGCCTGAGAGTTCATTGATGTATTCCATTTTGTCTGATTATAAAGTCAAACTTGGCGAAAACCAGCCTATAGGAATATTTGAGATAATAAATGGTAATCGTCATCCCGATTGGCAATAGGCGCTTCTATTACAACCGCAAGATCAATTGCCTGCCTGCGGAAGGGGCTATCAAGTATGGGGACGACACCGAAGCGCTCAACCCGCAGACCTGCAGTGGTTCGTTGGACTGGGGTCGAGGGGTATGGGAGTACCAATCTTACTGGAACTGGGCCAGCAGCTCAGGGTTTTTACCGGATGGACGTACGGTTGGCCTGAACCTGGGCAGTGGCTTCGGAAACTTGTCAAGGGCTGGGGAGAATGCGCAATGGTACAGCGCTTGCGGATGATGGGGAAGTTATTCGGATCAAGGACCTGGTCGGATTTGCCGAAGAACATCGCGCACGCTGGTAAAAATACATCTGGGGATGGAAGGTGCATCAGGAGATTTGGGAAGATTGACAGGGAGACGGCAGACATTTTTGGGTGATTAGAAGTTAAGCAAAAAGGAGTTATTACTGGTTACCTGTTTAAATAAATATAGAGATTATCACATTTCATTGAATCAGTAGCGGGGTATAATCGGCGCGGTAATTTGCCGGTGGTACTGTGCGCCTGGATTAGTACATGCAATTGGTCTGTCGGTGTATACACAACGATCCTTTTGGAGGAAAGAGCCATGAAGTTTGGTCATTTTGACGATACTGCCCGTGAATATGTCATTACCCGTCCCGATACACCCCTGCCTTGGATCAACTATTTGGGCTGTGAGGCTTATTTTGGACTGATCTCCAATACGGCCGGTGGCTATTCTTTTTATAAGGATGCCCGTCTGCGCCGCCTGACGCGTTATCGCTATAATAACGCTCCCTACGATATGGGCGGACGGTATATTTACTTGCGTGATAATGCCGACGGCAAATTCTGGTCGCCTTCGTGGATGCCGGTGCACAGCCCTCTGGACGAATATACCTGCCGGCATGGGATGGGCTATACCATCATCCGGAGTGTTGCGCGTCAAATTGAGGCCGAGACGCGTTATTTCGTACCTATGGGCGAAAACTTGGAAATCTGGGAGCTCACGTTGACCAACCAGCGAGCAGAAACTGCAGAACTCTCCGTCTTCTCGGCGGTTGAGTTCTGCCTGTGGGATGCCTGGGACGATTCAACCAACTTCCAGCGCAATTTCTCCACCGGTCAGGTGGAAATTGTGAATGAGGTGATCTATCATAAGACCGAATACCGTGAACGCCGCGACCATTTTGCCTATTTTGCCTGTTCCGAAAAATTGGCCGGATTCGACACGCAGCGCCAGGCCTTCCTGGGTGCGTACCGGGGCTGGGATAGCCCGGCGGCGGTGGAAGCAGGCAAATCGTCCGATTCGGTGGCGTACGGCTGGCAGCCGATAGGCTCGCACCATGTCAAGGTGCAACTAAAGGCTGGGGAGTCGAAAAAGATTGTTTTTATTCTCGGCTATCACGAGAATCCCAGGGATGCCAAGTTCGACCCGCCCGGTTCCCAAACCGTCAACAAAAAGACCTTAAATCCGATCATCGCGAAATATCTCCAACCGAAAAATGTTGAAACGACCTTTAACGCCCTGCGGGATTACTGGAGCGAACTGCTTGGCAAACTGCATGTGGTCACTCCGGACGAACATACCAACCGCATGGTCAACATCTGGAATGCTTACCAGTGCATGATCACTTTTAATTTGTCGCGTTCGGCCTCCTATTTTGAATCAGGCATTGGGCGTGGCATGGGCTACCGCGATTCCAACCAGGATTTGCTTGGCTTTGTCCATATGATCACGGAGCAGGCGCGTGAACGAATCCTGGATCTGGCGGCGACGCAGTTGAAAAACGGCGGCGCGTTCCACCAATACCAGCCGCTGACCAAGCGCGGCAACAATGATATCGGTTCTGGGTTCAACGATGATCCGGCTTGGCTGGTGCTGGCTGTAGCAGCCTATCTCAAAGAAACCGGGGGTTGGAGCATTTTGGATGCGCCCGTACCATACGAAAACGAAGAAGGCAGCGAAACCCCGCTCCATGAACATCTGCAGCGTTCCCTCCAGTATACGCTCGACCGGCTCGGACCGAACAACCTGCCGCTGATTGGCCGGGCGGATTGGAATGACTGCCTGAACTTGAATTGCTTTTCGGATACTCCGGGACAATCCTTCCAGACCACCACCAACAAAGATGGCAAGGTGGCCGAGTCGGTTTTCATTGCCGGATTGTTCATCCTGGCATGCAAAGAGATGGCGGAAATTGTTAGCCATTATGTCGAAAGTCGAAAGACAAAAGGCACGCGCTTTGAGCCTCGCCCTTCGACTTTTTACGTCAAGGCCGCTGCGGAAATGGAAGCCACTGTCTGGAAGGTCGGTTGGGACGGGGAATGGTTCCGGCGAGCCTATGACGATTTTGGGCATGTGCTGGGTTCCAAGGAAAACAAAGAAGGCCGGATTTTCATCGAGCCACAGGGTATGTGCATCTGGGCCGGCCTGGGGATCCAGGATGGACGCGCCCAGAAGGCGCTGGATTC
>JBEKVG010000063.1:0-9359 GCA_049514195.1 Anaerolineales bacterium
ACCTCATGATGGGTGGGTCACAGCCACCCCCGGTCCAATTGATCAAAGATTTCATTGCCCAGACGCGCCAGCGCCAGGGTATTCCCCAACAACTCCGCTAATCCTTTTGCGCGGTTTTTTCACATGCCCCCTACGTTGTATCTGATTGACGGCCATGCTTTGGCCTACCGTATGTATTTTGCCTTGACAGCCGGCGGGGCCAGTCAGCGCTGGCAGACCTCTACCGGCGAACCGACGGCAGGTACCTATGGTTTTGCGCGCGAACTGCTGCGCATTTTCGAACAGGAAAAGCCCGATTACCTGGCAGTTGCTTTTGATACTGGGAAAACCTTCCGCGATGACATTTTCCCTCAATACAAAGCTACACGCGCTAAAATGCCAGATGACCTGCGCCCGCAGATCAAGCGGATCCGCCAGGTTGTGGACGCCTTTAATATTCCACGCCTTGAGGTGGAGGGATTTGAAGCTGACGATGTACTCGGTTCAGTAGCGCACTGGGCCGCGAAGCAGGGCTTGGGTGTCAAGATCATCACCGGCGACCGCGACCTGCTCCAGTTGGTGAACCCGCGCATCATCGTGTACCTGGCCGGTGATGATCAAAACTACATTACCCCCGAGGATGTATTCAATAAACTGCACGTCCGTCCGGAGCAGGTGGTGGATTACAAGGCCCTGGTAGGCGATAAGTCTGATAACATTCCCGGCGTAGCGGGAGTTGGGGAAAAGACCACTGAAAATCTGCTGGCAAAATATGGGACGTTGGCTGCCATCTACGCTCACCTGGATGAGATCGAGCCGCGCTGGCGGACCAAGCTCGAAGCCGGGAAAGAATCCGCCTTCATGAGTTACAAGCTGGCCACCATCCGGACCGATCTGCCGGTCACTCTTGACCTGGAGCAAGCCCGCACGGATACATTCGAGCCAGCCAAAGTGGAAGCCATCTTCCGCGAACTGGAATTTCGTTCGCTGGAGGAGAAGCTAAAAAAGGTCACTGGCGAATCCACAACCCCCGGGACACAGCAACTGAGTTTCTTCGGGGAGGAACAACATCATGTTAGTGAAACACGACCGGTGTATAGCACAGGGTCAAGATTAAATACGGTTGTCGTGGATTCCGTTGCCGTGCTAGAATCTCTGGCCAAGATTCTGAACGCCGCCTCCATTATCTCGTTTGACACGGAGACCACTTCCACCGATGAGATGACTGCCAACCTGGTTGGTATTTCCCTGGCAGTTGAGCCAGGTACAGGTTACTATATCCCGGTTGGGCACAAAGACGGTACGCAATTGGCCGTCGAGCAGGTGCTCTCAGCATTGCGCCCCCCCCTGACCGATCCTCGCATACCGAAAATTGGGCATCATCTGAAATACGATTTCATCATGCTGGTGCGCTATGGTGTCCGTGTGGCGCCATTAGGATTCGATACCATGTTGGCTGAGTGGGTGCTTGACCCTGACTCGCGCAACCTTGGCCTGAAAAATCTGGCTGCGGCCCGCCTGAGCGAGAATATGACGCATATCGAAGATCTGATTGGCACCGGCAAGAACCAGCGCACGATGGCCGAAGTGTCAATTGACGTGGCAGCCCCGTACGCGGCTGCGGATGCTGAAACGGCACTGCGTTTGAAGCCAATGCTGGAGGCGGAACTCAAGCGTTTCCCGAAGCTCTGGGAACTTTTCCTCAATATTGAAATGCCGCTTATCAGCGTGCTGGCGGATATGGAAATGGCAGGGGTGGCACTCGACAAAAGCTTCTTTGCCGCTTTCTCGGTGCAATTGAGCGAGCGCATGGCTGACCTTGAAAAACAAGTTTACGCGGCGGTTGGCAAGACCTTTAACATCAATTCCACCCAACAACTGTCTTCGGTGCTGTTCGAGACCTTAGGACTGACCCCACCCGACCGGGGCAGGAAGACTGCCTCGGGCCATTACTCCACCGCGGCGGGCGTATTGGACGAAATGAGCGGGCAGCATCCAGTGGTGGATATGATCCTGGAGTACCGCGAATACTCCAAACTTAAATCTACTTATGTGGACGCTCTGCCGGCTCAAATCCACCCGAAGACCGGGCGCGTGCATACTTCCTACAGTCAGACCGGCGCTGTGACCGGGCGGCTTTCATCATCCGATCCCAATCTACAAAATATCCCCATCCGCACCGAACTAGGCCGGCACATACGGCGCGGCTTCATCGCCGGCCAGGGCAATGTACTCGTCTCGCTGGACTACTCGCAGATCGAACTGCGTATTGTGGCACATATGGCAAATGATGAGGCCATGTTGAACGCATTTCGTGCCGGACAAGATATCCATGCCACCACCGCAGCAGCCATCTTCGGGGTTCCGCTGGAGGCAGTGACCAAGGAACAGCGCCGCCATGCCAAGGCCATAAACTTTGGCTTGATCTACGGCATGTCAGCCTTTGGCCTGACGCGTTCCACCAAATTAACTTTGGCCGAATCGCAGGATTTTGTCGAAGCGTACTTTAGGCAATTCCCTGGCGTCAAGAAATACCTGGACGGTATTCGCCGCTCAGCACACGCCAATGGTTATGTGGAGACCCTATTGGGCCGTCGGCGCTACTTCCCGGCGCTCAAAAGCACGCTCAACCAGAACTTACGAAACCGTGAGGAACGCGAGGCCATCAATGCCCCCATCCAGGGCACGGCTGCGGATATCATGAAAATTGCCATGATCAGAATCCCGCCTGCCATTGCACAGGCAAGTCTGCATGGTAGGATGCTCCTGCAAGTGCATGATGAATTGGTGATTGAATGCCCGCGCGCTGAACTTAGCGGGACAATCCGCGTGGCACGAGATGTCATGGAAAATGCCTATCCACTGTCCATACCGTTGACCACCGAGGCACGCTGGGGCACGAATTGGGACGAACTACAACCTTTCGCTTAACCTTGTTGTGGGGGAAAATGGGAACGGTTCAGACGTTCGTGCAGAAGCATCCCCCCCAGCAGGACGGTTGTACCGGGATAGAGAGAACCGAGCAGAGCTACCACATCCAGACGCCCGACTTGCCCAGACAGAATAAAGAACGTATTGCCAGTCATATTCCCGGCTGCGTTCAAGAGCGCCAACGGCGCTTCTGACCCTCTGCCAATGAGCGAAAGAGACTCAACGGTCGCAAGTTCTAATTTTCCGCGTTTTCCAGGATATTATTCAACGAACTTCAGGTATTTATGCGGGGCGTTGTTCAAGTCCGCATATGCACCCCGATATTGTAGAGGCAATAAGCCAGCCATTTGAAACATCACCTCATCGATCATTTGCTGGCGGATGGCGCTGGTGACCCGTTGACCGCCTGCATCCACCCGGAACGGCTTGCCGACCACATAATGTAGATCCGTACGACGCAGGCGTTTCAGGTTTTCCGGGTAATTTTCACTGCCATAATGGACAACCGGCAGCATAGGGGCACCGCTATGGAGTGCAATCAGGATGGCACCCGGGCGGCCTTTCTGCAGGCAACCGTTGTGGCTGCGCGTCCCTTCCGGGTCGAGCAGGAGGATGTTGCCTTCGGCCAAAACTTGGATGCCCATGCGCAAGGCGTTCAGATCGGCCTCACCACGCCAGACAGGAATGGTACCGATCCACCGCAGGATCGCCCCCACGATATTCCTATCGAAGACGCGTTCGGCCTGGACCATACCACGCATCTTGCGCGGCAACAAACGTGTGTATAGCGTAGGGATTTCCGGGATGTGGACATGGTTGGCAACAATGATCAATGGTCCGCCTCGGGGGACTTTGGCCAGTTGTGCAGCATCCACCCGGAATATCAGGCCGGTAAGGGCCTTAAAAAACGTCGCAGTAATCCACTGGAGCAGGCTCATGCCACTACTCTTTTGGGCAAACCACTTCAACCTGGTGTGGCAGCAGTTCGATATCCAGGCGCGACCCATCCACACAGATGATCTCGCCGTCGCTCTGGGCCGGCAAGC
The DNA here is from genome assembly GCA_049514195.1 of Anaerolineales bacterium. Classification (GTDB taxonomy): domain Bacteria; phylum Chloroflexota; class Anaerolineae; order Anaerolineales; family Villigracilaceae; genus UBA877. The sequence goes on from JBEKVG010000063.1 coordinate 3,957, forward strand.
CGCCTTCAAGGGCGGTAATCGCAACCCTGGCGGCTTGTAGTGTCTGCACCTCGGGCTGGCTGCCCTGTGTGCCCTTCATAAAATGCGGGATCAGGCCGAAGATGCGTAGACGACTGACCTGGCGGACAATGACCAGATCAAACAGCCCATCGTCCGGTTTGGAATCGGGCGCCATTTTGAATCCGGTCCCCATCCTTTTCCCGTTCATAGTCAGGAGCATCATGGTGGAGGTTGTGAGAGTCTGGTTATCATAATCGAGCCGGACGGTTGGCCCTTTGTAATACAGGAAAATGGTTTTGAGGATGGCGATCAAAAAGCTGACCATGCCCCATTCCGGCAGTTTGGCAACCTCAATGGTGCCGATGGCGTCAAACCCGACGCCGACATTGTTGGCGAAATAGCGTCCCTGCGGGAATTTACCACCGCTCACGCAACCAATATCGATAATGCGCCGGTGGTCAGCCTTTAGCACTTGAATGGCTGCCGGCAGGTCTTCCGGGATACTGACACAGGGTGCGAAGTCGTTGCCGCGACCGGTGCACAAGACGCCCAGCGCCGGGCGATTTTCACTCGCCTGGCGCGCTTCCATCAAACCGTTAAGCACTTCATTGACCGTTCCATCACCCCCGGCAGCCACGATGACATCGTAGCCTGCCAGGGCAGCCTCGTGTGCTAATTGGATACCATGCCCGACACGTTCAGTGCGGACCAGGTCAAAGTCCAGTCCGAGGCGGGTGAGTTCCCGCTCTATCTCGGGGATGGCGCGGGCCCCCTTGCCATGTCCGGCATTTGGATTGGCAATAATCTTGTATCTGGTCATTAGTTATCTCCAATTGTCAGTTCATAACACGGGAGTACTGTCAAGACATTAGTGGTTTCTCGTAAAAGCGGTAGCGCTTATAGATTTTTGCTCCCATGCGAAGCGCCAGTGGCCGGGTATCTTCATTATCTTCTCCGGTCAGTGACATGTCAGCCCATTGGTAGCCCTTGGCGACGGCGCGGCGGGCCATCTCATCGAAGAGCAGGACGCCTACGCCGGTATCCCAGTACTCAGGCGGGACAACGACACTTTTAATCGAGATGCTTTTCGGCTGATAGCGGGAGTACCTGAGCGCTCGCAGATAGTCCCAGGGATAGCGCAGACCGTTAAGGTGAATAAGCACCTCGTTCAGGTTGGGGACGGCCGGGAACCAGCCAGCCGGTTTACCATCCACCTCAGCAAAGAGCACCAGCTCCGGGTCAACCACATCCAACATGGGCAGGACCATGGCTTCAATAGCCGCACGCGTATAGGGGGTATAGTCGAACATATGCGCCAAGCCACGGTTTTGCAGCTCGACGATACGATCGATCTCACCATCGATATCTTTAAGGTTGGCGCCCCGTACCGTGATATTCTGCTTGCGCCGGCGGATTTTCTCGGCCAGTTGTAGCAGGTGCTGGACCTCAGGCCGGTTCAAGTCCAGATCGATGGCATAAGCTACGCCGTCTCCGCCGAATTTGGTGAAGCCATACCTTACGAAGAAGTCCGGATAGTATTGTGGACCGTGCCCACAATAGACCGCCGGTGGACGATCACGCCCCTCGATTAGGACACCGCGTGATTCCTCCCGATCCAGATTGTATGTCCCGAGCAGGCGCAGCAGATGGTGCTCACGCCCCCAATCTTCGGCGCGCTTGAAAAGGGCTTCAGCAACGGCATAATCATCCACGCATTCGAAGAAGCCGACCTGGCATTCCCCCCACCCCCGGCTGTGGGTGGCGGACTGGTCCTCGGCGCAGGAGATGGTCCCAACCGGCTGGCTGTCTTTCCATGCGATAAACAATTCGGCATAGCCGTCTTCGAAAAACTTGCCTTTCTGCGGGTCAATCACCTTTTTTCGCTCTGGGAGCAATGGCGGAACCCAGAGCGGATCACCCTGGTAGATGCTCCAGGGAAAGGTCAGGAAGATGTTTTTTTCGCGGCGGGTTTGCACTGTGCGGACTTCGATGTTGGACATATGCTCACCTTACACAAGTTCAAAAAGGGTATGGAACGTGTTCTTACAACAGTAATCCCCTGATTTTACTGCTTCTTGCTTAAATTCACAGGGCTGTTATAGGAGTCTCTGAATCACGGGCCTAACAGTTGTACCCATGTGGCCCAGGAATTGATTATTGTGCGGAGGTGGTAGACCCGGCTGGCTGACTTGCATCGCCATCTGTCAACATAATCTGCTAATCTGCTTTCACTGCATAAAGATTCCCATCCAGACTACCGAAATAGACAACCCCAGCCACAATTGTCGGTGAGGAGACGATGCCCTTGTGTACGTACAACATCCATTTTTGCTGACCGGTTTTTGCATCTACGGCAAAAAAGCCGGCATCCGTACCATAGTCATAGGCACCTATATAGACCACCCCATTTGCGATAGCAGGGGAACACCAGGCAAAGCCTCTAACATTGAACTTCCATTTCAAATTGCCTGTAGCTGAATCGAGGGCAAATAGATCAGCAAGATCAGAACTGCCAACATAGAGTACACCATCGACGACGCGGGCGGATGACTCAACCCATGAATCCCCGAATGAAAACATCCAGCGTTTTTGACCTGTCTTAGTGTCCCATGCCTGTTCCCAGTACGCCCGGCTGCCACAATAAACTAGGCCATCTGCTATGGCCGGGGTGGGATTGTCGCAGCCCTCGGCTTTCCAGAGCTCGGTACCGCTCTTTGCATTCAGCGCATACAGGTTGCCATTGCCATCCCCAATGAATACCGTGCCATCCACAACTGTTGGAGAGGATCTAACCCGGCTGGTGGTCATGAATTGCCAGATTCGCTGTCCAGTCAGGGCATCGAAAGCATCCACTTCTCCCGCACCGCTGCCAACATAAACTATCCCATCTGCAACTGCCGGGGAGGATTGTAGGTAATCATAGCCGTGGCTCAAATCGCCACGGGCGGGAATCTTGGCAGAATCAAGGTCAGCCTTCCATTTTTCTTTCCCGCTGCTTGCATCCAGTGCGTATAGTGTTCCATCATCACTTGCAACGTAGACCATCTTTCCGGAAACTGCTGGGCGTGAGCGCACAATCCCTCCAGTAATGAATTTCCAACGGGCTTGATGGGTCGTGGTATCGACTGCATAAACCGACTTGTCATCGCTGCCAAAGTAAACTACGCCCTTGGCAATCGTTGGCGAGGACCAGACCTCACCTTGAGTGGCGTAGGTCCACAATATTGTCCCCGCTTTGGATGTGCTATTCGGGACTTGAGCCGGTTGGGTCGTTGGCTTGCATGCGCTGACAAAGAGCATAATCAGCAGTGCATAACTTATGATTTTCCAAACAAGCTTAAACATATTTCTCCTTTCCTAATCATTTCTTGTCCTCTGACGAGGTTGGATTGGGATCGCTGCCTGTTTCCAGCTGATGGATTTCGAGCAGTGTCAAGCCTAGATCCCGGATGCGCGCCAGAAGACCATGCAGGGAGCTCTGGTCAGGAACGGGGCCGGTCAGCGTGGTGGATACTTTTCCCTTCTCCTCTTTCAAAGCCACAATCAATCCATCAAACCATTCTGTCCAACTAGGATCCAGCCTTCCCTTCACTGTGATCTGGTAGGTGACAGATTGGTCGAACTGGGAATGGGGAGGAATTTTTTGCATGTTCTTTCTTGCGTCCTTTTGTTAAATAGTGGTCTTCTGGAACACCTATAGTGTGCCAGAAGACCATTATGTGGTCATCACCCTCCAGGTGGTATTTAGGTGCTATTTTTTTACGTAGGGTGGCTAGAAGGTGGTATTAGTCCCAGGTCCATTGCGCGTTGAGCCGCTTCAGCGCGATTCGTTGCCCCCAATTTCTCAAAAATATGGGTAACATGTTTCTTGGTAGTATTAAGCGTGATTACCAACTCTTGTGCAATTTCAGCGTTGGAAGATCCAAGCACTAGCAGACGGAGCACTTCCAATTCCCTCATGGATAAGGGTTCAATCAGAGGCTGCTGGTCTGGAATCAAGCGTGAGACCGGGCCCGTTTCTCCAGCCGCAACCAGAAGTTTACCTATGTATCTATTTATCCTGTTGTTGTCCACTTTTATTTTTGACAAAAGGCGCCGTATAGGCAAGCCTTCGTCTAAAAACAATCGCATATAACCACCTGGTTCAGCCAAATCGAGCGCATTATGAAGAGAGTCCAGCGCTTCAGGGAGGTGTTTTTGCACATGCCAGGTTAGAGCCTGCAGCACGCGCAGTTCGATCATTCGCTCAACCCAATTGCCTTTTTCAGCAGTCTGAATCTGGAGATCTAGGAATTGCAGGAGTGGATTCAAGTCTGGTGGGTGAGCCGTGGCTGAGTGAGAAGCACTTCGGCATTGGGCAATCAATACGCGTGCTAGGGTAAGTGGCTCAATCGCCGGCCAAAATGGATCGCACTCACGAAGAACTTTTCCCTCGGCCCATTGCAAGGCTTTATTCAGCGCCTCGGGGTGTTGATTGGATTGTGCTATATGTATGCGGGCGCGCCAGGCGGGTACCAGGATTTTTGCTTTCTCAGAAACAAGGTCAATTTGATCAAGCAAATCCAAAGCTGACTGCACATCTCCCTCTGCCAGTTTGATATGTGTCAGGGAGATAGAACTTTCGAGTTGGGCATCGGTTTCAGCCATAAGCCGGCTCAATTCCAAGCTCTTGGTCAGGGCATTCTTGGCGGCCGCGAGGTCATTCCACTCCAGCAAGATCTGGCCAAGTGCTAGATAGATGACCCCGAGATAAGGGATGGATCGTTCCGGTTTTGTGCCTGTTTCTGTAGCATTCATCGCCTTTTGACATAATGTAGCTGCTTCGGGTAAACGACCATGCCGGCGTAGAATGAAGACTTGGCGTGCAATCGCGGAATACATATTTAATAGATCACCGCAGCTTTTACCGATGCGTTGTGCCTCGGCATAGGCCTGGATAGCTGCCTCTTCATCACCCAGCATCAGGTAGGAAAATCCTATGTTGTTGCTCAGTCCACTGCGCAAGCGTAAAAAATTCAGGTCGAGGGGCTCTTTGTCTGTGGGAGGCAGATCTGCCAATGCCTGTCGGGCGAGCTCAATGACTGTTTGAGGAGAATCCCCTCTCCAGAGCGCTAAGTAAGCCCGCGTTGTGGCAATAAAACTTTGGGTTAGATGATCTGCTGGCTGATGCAATTTGCCCGATTCGTTTCGTTCCACCCCTTGTCCTCTCAGCGCCTGATTGGCCACTTCAAGCCAGTGGCTTGTCTGTAATAAAGCTGCGGATTGAAAACCACCCGCATGTGCGATAGTATTTGCATACATGGCGCACAGTAATGGCCACTGGCGGATGACGGCTTCGGGTAATGCCTTGAGCCAGCTATGAACCAGCATGGTTTCGCCACGGTAAAAAACTGTCAGTATGTG
>JBEKVG010000064.1:0-9349 GCA_049514195.1 Anaerolineales bacterium
GGCGATTGCCTCCTCATAGGCTTTCATGTATTCAGGCCAGAGTTTGCGCTCTTGTAGATCCTGAGGATTAAATTTCCATTGTTTTGTTGGGTCCGCAAGACGGGCCTGCAGGCGCTTCTTCTGCATATCGAAATCTTCATTCAGGAAGAATTTCAGGATGGTTGTGCCATTCTCTGTCAGCAGGCGCTCGAAGGCATTGATCTGGTTATACCGTTTCTTGCAAACGCCCTCTGTAACCAGGTTATGGACGCGTACGACCAGCACATCCTCATAGTGGCTGCGGTTGAAGATGACTATTTCGCCTGAACCAGGCACTTCTTTGTGGATGCGCCATAAATAGTCATGGTCCAATTCCTCTGCCGTGGGGACTTTGAAGCTCACCACACGCACTCCCTCTGGGTTAACACCCTCAAATATGTGGCTGATGGTGCCATCTTTGCCGGCAGTGTCCATTCCCTGGAGTACAATCAGCAACTTGTGCTTATGCTCGGCATAAAGGATTTCCTGCAATGCATCCATTTTGGAATCCAGCTTTGCCACTTCAGAGAGGGCACTTTTTTTGTCGCCTTTGAAATCACCCGTATCGTTCGGATCCCAATCCGAAAGATCCAATTTCGAACCGGGTTTAACCTGGTACCGTTTCATAGACTCCTCCTTGAATCAAGGAATAAATCATTTCCATATTTACTGATCAAAAACAAACGCCTCTGGATCTTTCTTCTTAATTTACTCCTCATAATCATACACCATTTTCTGATAATTTCCTTGTATTGCGTGATCGAAATTGCCTGATTGGTGGGCATGGCCGGGTCCTGGGTTACTCTGCTCCTTAAATGATTACAAGGATAATGGATACAATTAACTAACTGATGTTACGCAAGGAAGGCAAAAATCGAGTAAGATTTTTGGATGAACAAAGAATACTTAGAACTATACACGGACTATCTGATCAGCACCTTCGGGTACGCTACCGCGACCGGTCTTTCGAGAATGGTGGAAGGAGAAATAGGAAAAGCACCTGTTCGGCGAGTAACAACGCAGAATAATCCCGTCTTTGCGGTCTTGTATGCCGTATTCAAATTGGAGTGCTTGAAAATGAAACAGCATCTCAGCCATTTTGCCTTGCGCACACATTTGTATTTCAAGGCTATTCGCGTGGCGTTTGATGAGTTACAAACTCTCAACATACGGTGGCAAATCTATGACTTTTTGCCCCCGTCTCATGGCGGGTTTGCCTTTTCAATACTGACTCTTCTGCAATAACTCGGACTTTAACAACTCACGGCTAATATTTTCGGTCTTGGCAAGCCGCACAAATTCGCCAGGCTGGCCCTTACAAAAGCCCAAAAAGAACCCCTGGCCTGTTTCCGGGTGCATTTTTCTACACCAGAAGCTGCTAGCTGGGCTGTTTTGTGCTTCGATTTGGCCTGGAGGTAACGCTCGATACGCCGCACGTTGCTCACGGCGGCGGAACCGATCAACAGACTGGCCATCCGAAACCTACCTCGCACCGGCAACTTGCCAGTCGGGAAGGGGTGCTTGATACTGCGCATGGTGGCTTCGACGGCAGCGCGTAAATTGCGGCCTTCTTTCTGCTGCTCCCGGCTGCACCGTCGTCGTTCAGATGCCTGCGCTTCGGCCTTGGTAAAACGCACATGACTACGTGGGTCGCGTTTTCCGGGTTGGGCCGGGCACTGGCTGACCAGCGGGCAGGTTGCACACACTTCCGCGTTGAAGTGGGCGACGAAGGCTTTCTTCTGGTTACTGGGATGAGCTGGCTCAGTCTGCCCATGCGGGCAGGTGACTTTCACGGGCTGGTTGTCTTTATTGAACTTGATGGCAAAGTCGGCCAGATGCAACTTGTCGGGATCGGGAATGCGCCCGCGAATAGCGGTTTGAATATGTTCGACTTGATGTTCCTGCAGGGCCACATCGGAATCCGGGCCACCATGCCCGCCATCCGTGTAGATTGTGTCCAGTTCCGTGCGCTTTTTCAGATCGGGGAGCGCTTCGGACAGTAGTTGACTGTCGTCGGTGGAGTTGGGAGCCGTCTGAACCTTGGTTATCAGTTGGAGCGGGTTCTGCGGGTCACAGGTTTCGCTCACGTTGGCGACATAGCCCTGGTAGCCTTTGCCCCGTTTTTCCCGGTAGGTGGCTTCCAGATCATCCGGAGACTGCATGCTGGTGGCGCTCAAGTCCTGGTGGGGTATGGCCACCACGCCCGGCTGCTTCAGCAGAAAATGTTCGCCGAAGACCCGCTCCAGCACCTGGTAGACTGGCTTATCCGCATAGACCCTCTGCAACTCGACCAGCAGCCGCTGCATGAACTCGCCGATCCGCTGCAGATGCGCATCCGTTTCTTCGGTCTTCATGTGGTAGACGTATTGCCCGGAATGGCCCTGAACGTAGGGTGCAAAGTCTGCGGCATAGTGCTCCTGATCACTTTCGTTCAGCATGCGCTGCACCCGCTGCAGCACTTCCACCAGCAGCTGCACCCGCCCCATCCGGCGTATGTTACTGGCAAGCTGCGTGCTATCCATGCGCTGCTTGCACGTCTTGAGCCGAAAGGCCACGATCTGTTGATCCGTCACCTGCTCGAAGGCCTGATCCAGCAAGTTGATCCCTTTCTCCTGCATGTATCGGCTCAACCGTTCACGAAAGTAGTACAGCGTGCGCAGATCAAAATCGCCTTCCCCCAATTGGCGCAGGCCCAGGGCATAGCGCAGTTGTATATCATAACAATAATTGTCGTACATCTCTTCATCCGTCCAACCGTTGCCTGCTTTCAGATACTCCAGTCCGACCAATACATTCACCGGCACGTTCGGCCGCGACGGAAAATCAACATACAGAACCTCGAACGGCGCTTCGTTCAATCGGCAGAAGAACTCTCGATAGAATACTCCTGCCCACGATTTCTCCAGACGCTTCCGCAGCTTTTCGGGTAGTTCTTCTACATTGCTTGTGAGCGGTATTTGTAGGTGCCGGTGATTTTTCTTGAACATGTTCTGATCCTCGCAGAGCGGTTTGCTTGATTATATTAAACTTTCCGCTACTTGAGGAGGGTCTAATTCAGACTACTCTTATCCTCTCGTTTTTGCAGGAGAGTCAATACTACAATTTCCAAATAATTATAGCTTAAATTGCAATGGTTAAAATCATAACTGCAAAGCTTTTACACCATTTCTATGCAGCCTCATAGTGGGCAATCCGCTCCGGGGCGTCTGCTCTCCATTGTTTTTAATTCTCAGGCCGTGCATGTCCCACATATTTCGCGGGAAAGTTCCGTCCAGTGGACGCTTTGTGGGTAGCATCTTCTCATGAAATAGTCGTATCTCTTTGGGCTTGCCTTAGCATTTTCCTTTTGCGAGGACAGGAATGCCGACCTGGTCCACAAATGCCTGGAGCTCCATGGCAAGCTGAAGCATTTTGTCAGGGGCCTGTGAAACTTGCCAGACTAGGCTGACCTCCCCTAATTTGGAATTAAGCAGCGCCCGGAGTCCAGCCCCTGCAGGAAACCGGATAGACTCTGTATGGAGGCCTCAGTCCAGTGGATGACCCGCTGCCCAAGGAATTTCTGCGCGCGAGAACCCTCTTGTCGATTCCGGCTTACAAGCCTGCGGCGCAGGCCGACTCATTCACCCTGGCACCGATTATGAGTATTCTGACATTATCCGCATTCATCGCAAACCACCATACGTATAAAGTTGCCTCGTGTCATGCATTGATATTGGTAGCGTCTTCCACTTGATCTACTTCCCGCGCCCGTGCTTAGGGGGTGCAGAGTGTCTTGCCTGTCTCCGTCTGGTCCTCCGGAACCCGGTCCTATTGGGGGTCCCGCCTGTCCATTGTATTTTGAAGAAGTGTTCCTTTATTGTGTACCTGCCTTTCGTGGTAAACTACCCGCTGAACCCAAATTCAGTCCACACATTCAGAATACATGCCTCCCACTTCATCTAAAAATTCCCTCGAATACGATGTCCGCCAGTTGCCAGTGGACAAAGCCTTGTTTGAAAATATCAGCAGAGGACAATTCGCCAGCCGTGAACTCTACCGCCTGCGACTGCTGGCGGAACATGCCATTTTGGTGGGGGGATTCGATGAACTCATTTGCCTCGACTCGCTCAAGTTCACTCCCTTCGATTACCAAGTGCGCGCTTCACAGAACATGCTGCGCCACTTTCGCGGGCGAGGCATGTTCTGCGATGAGGTAGGGCTTGGCAAGACCATCGAGGCCGGGCTGGTGATAAAAGAATACCTGGCGCGCAACATCATCCAGCGCGTGCTGGTGGTGACACCCGCCGCGCTGGTGGAACAATGGCGTGAGGAACTAGCCGTAAAGTTTGACCTGCCCACTTTCGTCACCACCGCTCACCCGGAGTTTCGCTCGGCTGGCTCCTCTGCTTGGGAACGTTTCCCCCTGCTGATCGCCTCCCTCGCCACCGCCCGCCGGGCCGAGAACCGTGCCCGCATCGCTCAAATCCCCTATGATCTCGTCGTAGTGGACGAAGCCCATCATCTCAAGAATCGCAATAGCACCTCATGGAAGTTTATCAACGAATTGCAGCGTAAATACATCCTGCTGCTCACTGCCACGCCGGTGGAAAATAACCTGGACGAACTCTATAACTTGATCACCCTGCTCAAACCAGGACAGTTAAAAACCCCGCGCGAGTTCCGCAGGCAGTTCGTGGTGAGCGGCGACCCGCGCTTGCCAAAGAACCGCGGCCAACTGCGCGAGCTGCTCGGTGATGTAATGGTGCGTCACACCCGCAGCCAAGTGAACATCAAATTGCCACCGCGCCAGGCCAGCACCATCCGTTTACACCTTTCGCCGGAAGAAACTTCTTTCTACCAGGCAGTCAGCGATTACATCCGCACCGCTCTCATCCCGTTGCGCACTGTTCCTCTCACTTCCTCCCCTGCCGCGAAAGATACAGAGGCAAAAGGTGAACCTCTCTCAATGGCTACAGAAGAGATGGAAGCTGGGAGCGGTCTCGCCTCTTCTTCCGCGAAGAGGGCGGAGACGGAAGGTGAAATTGTCACTCTGCCGATGTTTTCCCCGACGGAGGAAATGGGCGAAGAAGCTGCGGGCTATGACCTCCGCCAGGTGGACCGCTTTGCCTTGCTCACCCTCCAACGCGAAATCGGCAGCAGTCCTCAATCCGCCGAGCCGACCCTGCGCGCCCTGGCCAGGCGCATCCCCGACAAATCCCAACGCGACGAATTGCTTGCCCTAGCCGGGCAAGCGACCCAAGTCCAAGGCTGGACAAAGGCTGAGGCCCTCGAAAAGCTGCTCAAAACCCTGCTGCACGACCCGGCTGAAAAGGTCATCATCTTCACTCACTTCCGGCGCACACTCGACCAACTCGCTGAACGCTTGGGGAATATGGGCGTGTCCTTCGTTGCCTATCATGGCGAAATGGGTACCGCCTCCAAGAACCAGGCCATCGCCGATTTCGAGCATCATGCCCAGGTGCTGCTATCCACCGAGGCGGCGGGAGAGGGGCGCAACCTCCAGTTCTGCCGCACGATGATCAATTTCGACATCCCCTGGAACCCCATGCGGATCGAACAGCGCGTCGGGCGTATCCATCGCGTGGGACAGAACCGCGAAGTACGCATCTACAACCTCTCTGCGGTTGGCACAGTGGAGGATTACCTGCTGGAAATCCTCGACCAAAAACTCAACATGTTCGAACTGGTCATTGGCGAGATGGATATGATCCTGGGGCAACTTTCTGACGAGCGCGACTTCGAGGATTTACTGCTCGATATTTGGATGCAGTCGCACTCCGCCGAGGAATTGCAGGTTGGCTTCGATAAGTTGGGGGAAACCCTCGTCGAGGCGCGCCAGGCCCACCAGAAGACCAAGGAATACGACGAAGCCCTTTTTGGCGAGGACTTTGCGGTGGAATAGGAATGACCGAAGATACATCTCTTGTTGAACTGGTACTAGGTTACTGCCACCATATAGGTGGGCTAGTAGAGCCTCCTGCTTACGGCATCTATGAGACACTCCTGCCCGATGAAGTGGCTACTCGCTGGGGAGTTGCGCCGCATCAGCGTTTCGCCTTCGACGCCGAGGCGAACAAAGGACAGGTTGACATCACGTTCCTCCACTACGGGCATACGCTGGTGGAGATCATCATAAATGAATTGCGCTGGCAAAGCGCCAACGGGCAATTTTTCATCAACAACGTCCGTCCGGAAAAGCCCGACCTGTACGCTGCCATCGAAAAAGTCCTTTCCCTGCCCAATGCAAAACTGTTCCCCGTCCCCTCCGCAATGGAACAGGCTCACCTGCACCATTATGCCCGCTTCAATTTCAAAGTCAGCTTGATCGCCGACGAAAAGCGCGAGTTAATCCTGCCGGTGTGGATGGATGTACAGAGGGGATATTCCGTCAAAGGGGAGGATATCGAGCGAATGGCGATTCTCGATGTGGGGAACGAAAACCGCCATCTCCCAGTGGCGAAGCCATACTGGAACGACGCACCACCCCTTGCCCCGAAAATGCTTACCGCCCTGCTGGAGCGCGCCATTCAGGCTGTGCCGCTCGAACTGGGCGAGTTTCTCGCCCACCTGCGGAAGCACCTGGCGCGTTTCCTGGAACTCGACAGCGCTCGCCTGAATGGATACTATGCCGACCTGCGCCTGGATGCCGAGCATCGCCTGCAAAAAGCCGATGAGGAGCGACGCCCAGTACTGGAGGCCAAACTGGCTGCCATCGCCGCCGAGCGCGAGTCCAAGCTGGCAGATGTGGAGCAAAAATATCATCTGCGCATCCAGGTAGAACTCATTAACCTTGCTATCATTGGCCTACCGAAATTGGATCTGATGGTGGAGATCCGCAAGCGCACAGCTGCGGTGAAACGGTCCGTTTCGTGGAATCCGCTGCTGCACAGTGTGGAATTGCTGACCTGCGACGTGTGCGGCCAATCGGGAACTGCGCTCCATCTTTGCGAAAACGGACACCTAGCCCATACTGGATGCCTCGCCCCGCAGTGCGTGGAGTGCAAGCGAACCTATTGCCAGAAATGCGCGGCCGAGGTGCAAAGTTGTGTGGTGTGCGAACGCCCAGTGTGCGTTCATAGCCTTGTGCGTTGCGCTGATTGCCAGCGGGTAACATGCCAAGAGCACAGCGGCCAGTGTCATGCCGAGCAGGGGGCACCGCGCCGTATCCCCCCTGTGTCGGAAAAATCGGCTCCAGACGCCGGGGACGGTATAACGGAAGCAAACGGCGGAAGGGAAGCTTCCAGCCTGAAAGCGGAACCCACGCCGAGGCACAGAGTAACCCCACAGCAGAAAAGGCCCAAAGTGCGGACGCTCCCCATCAGAACCATCCCGCCTAAACCGCTTGCCGATTACATGGAAGTTTACGCCGACCCTGGGGAGGGCATAATTAAAGCGTTTGCGATGATCAAGAAGCGCGAACTTGCTGTGCGCTGGTGGTCGTTGATGGAGGATGGACTCGCAGTGCAATGTCATTGCGAAAAAGGCCCTGGGTGCCATGAAAATGGGGTGGTATACCGCCCGATGGATGATATCGAACTGCAAATGAAATATCAATTGAGCAGCTTTCAAGCCGAATACCACCTGCCTGACAAAAAAGTGCACTATTTCCAAATCCGGCTTGGGCGGCCATTCAATGAAAAGAAGCTGAAAGTGCCAATGAGCTGGAGAGACCCGGTCGCGTTGGAGCGGGCGTGCAAGGGCTTCGATGCGCTAAAGAAGCGAAGAGAATCTCAGTGATCAGTGGATTAATTTCCCGACATGGAACTCCCGACCGGATACTGGATGCCTGGGTGTCCGGTAAATTTCATCTCCAGCCCGGCTTTGATATCCGCTTTGTTTGGCATAAGCGCATGCAACTTATAGATGGAGAGCAGGTATCCATGCTGATCACCGCCATCCAGATACGCATTTACCATGAGACCGAGAACATCGGGCTGATGGGAAAACTTGTCATCCAGTTCACGCAAATGCTCCAGCGCTTGCTGTTGTTTGCCCTGGGAGAGCAGGCTATCGGCTTCTTCCAAACCTTCCCGCAGTTGCCTGGGCAAGTTGATGGGGATAACGCGATTTTGTTGGCTTTTCTTGCTCATTGTGACTCCGCTATTTGTTTACAGACTGCCCAGTGGTAACGCCGTCACTCCCTGACCAAGGGGGAGAACCATGGCACCCGGATAAACCAGATACCCCGGTAGTGCTTTTTCTTTGAAATCCCGTTGGAAAGCGTGGATTTCCCTGACCATTTCAGGACGCGGCGTCTCAGAAAGCTTGATTTCAATCGGGATCAAGCCGGATTGTGTTTCAACGACCACATCCACTTCTGAGCCTGCCACCGTGCGCCAGTAATACAGCGGCGGTTCTTCGCCCCGATTCAAATAGGTTTTATAAAGATCAGCGATGACCAGGTTCTCGAAAATCGCCCCACCCATCGGGCCGGCCGCGGCATGTTCCCCATCCCGCAAGCCGACCAGGTAGCACAACAGCCCGGTATCCACAAAATACACTTTCGGGGCTTTGATCAGGCGCTTGCCGATGTTGGCGTGGTAGGGTCGCAGGATAAAAATCTGGAAGCTGGCTTCCAGGATGGAGATCCAATCCTTGGCGGTATTCACCGCGATGCCTACGTCACGGGCAAGCTCGCTCATGTTCAGGATCTGAGCGCTGCGGGCCGCCAGGGCGCGCAGGAAAACCTGGAATTGGGTCAAATCCCCCAGGTTGCGCAGGTTGCGGACATCCCGCTCCAGGTAGGTCTGGATGTAGCTGGCCTGCCACAGGCGTGCCTCCCGCCCGGGATTGGCGGCAAGTTCTGGATAGGATCCTCGCAGGATCTGGGTCCACAGGTCTGCAGTTGTTTGCGCCGGCAGCCTGGCAGGGCCTGAAGTCTCCCAGGGAAAATTCGTTTCGGGCATCCGGGTAGATTCCCGGCGGGAAAGCGGCATCAGTTTGAGCACAGCGGCGCGTCCGGCCAGGCTTTCGGTCACCTGCGACATCAGCAGCAGGTTCTGGGAGCCGGTCAGGATAAACTGTCCCGTTTGGCTGCGATCCGCGTCAATCTTTTCCTTGATGTAAGGTAATAATCCAGGCGCATATTGAATCTCATCAAAAACAACCGGCGCGGGATACAGATTCAGGAACCCGCGCGGGTCAGACTGGGCAGCTAGGCGCACATCCGGCGGTTCCAGTGAGATGATCTGGTATTGTGCTCCAAAAAGGTTACTCAGGAGCGTGGTCTTACCGGATTGGCGCGGCCCAACCAATACCACGGCGGGAAATTCGCCCGCGGCCTTGCGTATGACGGAACCAAGATGACGAGGAATATAATCGTTAGCCATGA
>JBEKVG010000065.1:0-9324 GCA_049514195.1 Anaerolineales bacterium
TTGTCAATGAGAAGGGCGGTACCTTGCACACATATAAGCTGCGCAAGTACCAACGCTCGAACCAATCTACATGTATCGATCAGCGCCCGGCAGTGGTTAAGGGGCAGGTTTCTCACAAGGGTGATATCATCGCTGATTCTTCCTCTACGGAAAGTGGAGAATTGGGCCTCGGCCAGAATGTCATTGTGGCTTTCATGTCATGGGAGGGTGCCAATTTTGAAGACGCCATCGTGATCTCTGAACGTTTGGTACAGGAGGATCGTTTTACTTCAATCCACATCGAAAAATATGAGGTTGAGGCGCGTGATACGAAGCTTGGTCCCGAGGAAATCACCCGTGATATACCAAATGTCGGAGAGGATGCCATCAAGGATCTCGATGAGGGCGGTATTATTCGCATTGGCGCGGAAGTTGGCCCGAATGATATCCTGGTTGGTAAGATCACGCCCAAAGGCGAAAAAGAATTGACGCCTGAAGAACGCCTATTGCGCGCCATTTTTGGCGAGAAGAGCCGCGATGTTAAGGATACCTCCCTGCGAATGCCACATGGCGAACGCGGTAAGGTTGTGGACGTGAAAGTCTTTACCCGCGAAGATAACGCTGACCTTTCAGCAGGTGTGGATATGATGGTGCGTGTATCAGTGGCGCAACGTCGAAAGATTACTGCCGGTGATAAGATGGCCGGACGTCATGGCAATAAAGGTGTTGTTTCCCGTGTTGTCCGTGAGGAAGATATGCCATTCCTGGATGATGGAACACCTGTGGACATTCTCTTGAATCCGACTGGTGTACCTGGCCGAATGAACCTAGGCCAGGTGTTGGAAGTCCATCTAGGCTGGGCAGCGCAGAAACTCGGTTTCCGCGCCATCACCCCGGTATTTGACGGTGCGCATGAAGACGAGATCGAGTCCGAACTAGCACGCGCCTGGTTGGTGGAATACGCCTGGAAAGAGACTGCCATTGCTGCTTGGAAATGGCTAAAGGGCCAGGATTACAGTCCTGAAATGATCGAAGACGACGACGAGGTCCGCCGCCTCTACCTAGAGCAATGGCTGGGCGGACGTGGCTATGATGTTTACCGATTGAATGACGTAAACTATGCCCGGCATGCAACTGTCACAGAGTGGTTGCGTGATCATGAGATTGACCCGGCAAGTATTTTTACCGACGCCATCCCAGCGCCTTCGCAACGCCAGACATACAATCAGAATGCTGTCCGTGCCTGTACGAAATTGTGGTTGCACACCTTCGGTTACGACAATGTGCCTGAAAAGGAACTGGAGGCCAAGTCGAAGGCTGCTATGCTGGAATGGGGCATCCCGGCTCCTACACTTGGCAAGCAAGTCCTGCGTGATGGCAAGACAGGCATGGCTTATGATCAGCCTGTAACTGTCGGCGTGATGAGCATGCTTAAACTGCATCACCTGGTCGAGGATAAAGTCCACGCTCGTTCCACTGGACCTTACAGCCTGGTTACCCAACAACCCCTGGGAGGCAAAGCCCAATTCGGCGGCCAGCGTTTTGGTGAAATGGAGGTATGGGCGCTGGAGGCTTACGGCGCAGCCTATACGCTACAGGAAATGCTGACGGTCAAATCTGATGATGTTCAGGGTCGCGTGAACGCTTACGAAGCCATTGTCAAGGGAGAGCCCATCGAAGAACCCAGTATTCCGGCATC
Organism: Anaerolineales bacterium; assembly: GCA_049514195.1. GTDB lineage: Bacteria > Chloroflexota > Anaerolineae > Anaerolineales > Villigracilaceae > UBA877. The sequence goes on from JBEKVG010000065.1 coordinate 1,679, forward strand.
ATTCCGGGTATTGGTCAAGGAATTACAGTCGTTAGGTCTGGCCGTGGAGGCCGTCACCGATAATGGTGAAGTCATCAAGTTTGGCAAGGACGAGGAAAAAGTCCATCCGCCCAAGTACTCGACGGGTCTAATGGATATCGGTGAGGATCTAATGAAAGGTCAAAGAAACAAAGAATCCAATTGATTTCGCCTTGACGGGCTTCCCCCCGTCATGATAGAATTGCTCTTCGTTGCCTAAAAGGGCTGTTGCGTCGCGCTGCCCACTGAGTAGTTTCAAAGGAGTGAGGCCATCAAGGCAAGTATGTGATGGCCTCCTTTATTAAAAAGGATTTGTAAATTGCATGAAAATTCATTTCGGAGGCGAGTGTGCCCACAATTAACCAACTGATCCGCAAAGGACGCCAGTCTAAGAGAACCAAGAGCAAGGCTCCGGCATTGTTATATACGCTGAATACCAAGAAGCAGCGTCGCGTGCGTCAGGCTAAAGGCGCACCTCAAAAGCGCGGCGTCTGCACGGTTGTCCGTACCACGACACCCAAGAAGCCGAATTCAGCACTGCGCAAGATTGCGCGCGTGCGCCTGACCAATGGCCTTGAAGTCACAGCTTACATTCCAGGCGAGGGCCATCAGTTGCAGGAACACTCAGTGGTGTTGGTGCGGGGTGGCCGTGTAAAGGATCTGCCGGGTGTGCGTTATCACATCGTACGCGGTTCGCTCGATACTACTGGTGTTAATAACCGGAAGCAAGGCCGTTCGAAGTACGGTGCCAAGCGTCCGAAAGCAACAACCGCCTAGTAAAATTGATGGAGTAATGATATGCGTCGAGCGAAACCAGAAAAGCGAGAGATTTTTCCCGATATCCGCTACAACAGTGTAACTATTCAGACCATGATTCATCACATGCTCCACCGCGGCAAGAAGAGCACGGTGGTGAACGTGATGTATGATACTCTAGACATTGTCCGTGAGCGCAGTGGTGGCAAGGATCCAGTTGAGGTCTTTGATGCTGCCATTCGTAATGTTGCGCCTGTCATGGAAGTGAAACCTCGTCGCGTTGGCGGTGCAACTTATCAGGTACCGATGGAAGTCCCACCGGTTCGCCGTACCACATTGGCGATCCGCTGGGTGCTTGATTCGGCCAAGGCGCGCGCCGGTAAATCCTTTGCCGAAAAACTCGCGGACGAGTTACTGGATGCCTCTAAGAATGAAGGCGCAGCCATTCGCAAACGCGAGGAAACCCACAAGATGGCAGAGGCCAACCGCGCCTTCTCTCACTACCGCATGTAATTAGCGGTTTTAGAACCTTACCAACTAGGGAATTATGACACGTGCGTTCCCGCTCGAACGGTATCGAAACATCGGCATCATTGCTCATATTGATGCTGGAAAAACCACGACCACCGAGCGTATCCTATTCTATACCGGGATGACACATCGCATCGGTTCGGTGGATGACGGTACTACCGTTACCGATTGGATGGAGCAGGAGCGCGAGCGCGGGATTACGATTGTTTCTGCGGCAGTGACAGCTGAGTGGAAGGGTTATCAGATAAATATCATTGACACACCTGGTCACATCGACTTTACCGCGGAAGTGCAACGTTCGTTGCGCGTACTGGATGGCGGGGTTGTGGTTTTTGATGCCGTTCAGGGTGTGGAACCACAGAGTGAGACGGTCTGGCGGCAAGCCGACCGCTATAGTGTGCCCAGAATTTGTTTTGCAAATAAAATGGATCGCGTCGGTTCTTCTTATGAGCGCACGATTGACACCATTAAACAGCGACTGGGAGCCAATCCGATTGCAATGCAAATACCAATTGGAATCGAAGCCTCCTTCCAGGGCGTTATCGATCTAATGAAGATGAAAGCAGTCTACTGGGATGATGAACTGGGCAAGGACCCACGTGAGGCTGAGATCCCGTCTGATTTGCGAACCGAGGCTGAAGACCACCGCCATACGATGGTTGAGCATATTGCTGAATTGGACGATGCTCTGACGGTTAAATATCTTCAGGGCGACGAAATCAGCAATGCTGAATTGAAAGATGCCCTGCGACGGGCTGTGATTGCAGGTAAAGCGACGCCAGTATTATGTGGCAGTTCGTTGCGCAATAAGGGTGTCCAACTAGTGCTGGATGCCGTAATTGATTACTTGCCTTCACCGTTGGATGTCCCTGTGATATCCGGTAGGGACCCTCGCACCGATGAAATTGTCAAATTGCCACCCCAGGATGACGCGCTGTTAAGCGCACTGGTCTTTAAAATTGTTACCGATCCTTATGTGGGACGTCTGGCTTACTTGCGTGTCTATTCCGGAACCTTGCACCAGGGTCAGATGGTCACCAACTCTACCAAAGTGAAGCGGGAACGTATCGGACGTTTGTTGCGCATGTACGCTGACCACCGGGAGGATGTTAACGAAGTGCGCGCTGGTGACATTGCCGCTGTTCTAGGATTAAAAGAAACCTTTACCGGTGATACCCTTTGCGACAACAGACTGGTGGTCCTAGAAAATATCACATTTCCTGAACCGGTCATTAATGTTGCGATTGAACCCAAGACGAATACCGATCAGGCCAGGATGGGCGAGGCCCTGCGTAAACTTTCTGAGGAGGACCCCACCTTCCGAGTTCACTCTGATGAGAATACCGGTCAGACTATCATTGAAGGTATGGGTGAGTTGCACTTGGAAGTGATTGTGGATCGCATGATGCGCGAATTCCACGTACGGGCTAATGTCGGTAAGCCACGCGTGGCATACCGAGAATCAATCACTCGGCCTGTAAAGGAAGTCAATTACAAGTATGTAAAGCAAACAGGCGGCCACGGCCAATATGGACATGTGGTTATTTCGCTAGATCCGGGCGAACGAGGTAGTGGCATTGTCTTTGAGAATAATATTATCGGTGGCGCAATTCCGCGTGAGTACATCCCGGCCGTGGAAAAGGGGATCAAAGAAGCCGCAGAAAGTGGTGTGCTGGCGGGATATCCGGTAGTTGACCTGAAAGTGAGATTATTTGATGGATCGTTCCACGAAGTGGATTCCAGCGAAATGGCTTTCAAGATGGCAGCCACATTTGCTTTTAAGGAAGGGGTCCAAAAAGGTGGACCAGTCCTTTTGGAGCCGATCATGAAAGTGGAGGTGGTTGCTCCAGAGGAATTTTTAGGAGAGATTATTGGCGGGCTGAATGGTCGAAGGGCAACCATCCGGGGCATGGAAATAAGACCGGGAAATGCCCAGGCAGTCAATGCGACCGTGCCATTGGGTGAAATGTTTGGGTATGCAACCGAACTGCGTTCAGCTACCCAGGGCCGGGGCGTGTTTTCGATGGAATTTGATCATTATGCGCCAATACCCCCAGCGGTGGCGCAGGAAATCTTAAACGCATAGTTCTTAGGATCCAGAAGGAGAGATTATTCATGGCAAAGCAGAAGTATCAGCGGACGAAACCGCACATGAACGTGGGGACGATGGGACACATCGACCACGGGAAGACCACGTTGACCGCCGCGATCACGAAGTATTGTGAATTTCTCGGAAATGCGCAGTACCGTGCGTACGAGTCGATTGACAATGCGCCGGAAGAAAAGGCGCGCGGTATCACGATCAACATTGCGCACGTGGAGTACGAGACGGCCAAGCGTCACTACGCCCATGTAGACATGCCCGGGCACCGTGACTACATCAAGAACATGATCACGGGAGCGGCGCAGGTGGATGGTGCCATCCTGGTGGTGGCAGCGCCGGACGGGCCGATGCCGCAGACGCATGAGCACGTGCTGCTGGCGCGTCAGGTGGAAGTGCCGAGCATTGTGGTGTACCTGAACAAGGTCGACCAGATGAATGATCCGGAGCTGCTGGAACTGGTTGAGATGGAACTGCGCGAGCTGTTGACGAACCAGGGTTTCCCGGGTGACACGACTCCGATCGTGCGCGGGAGTGCCCTGCAGGCATTGGAGAGCACTTCGACTGACCCGAATGCGCCTGAGTATGCCAGCATCAAGGAATTGCTGCGGGTGATTGACGAATACATTCCCGAGCCGAAGCGCGAGACGGACAAGCCGTTCATGATGCCGATCGAAGATGTGTTCTCGATCAAGGGGCGTGGGACGGTGGTGACCGGGCGTGTGGACCGGGGCGTTATCCATGTTGGCGATCCAGTGGAGATCATCGGCTTGCGCGAGACGCGCACTTCGGTTGTGACGGGTGTGGAGATGTTCCACAAGATGATGGACGAAGGCATGGCGGGTGACAACCTGGGTCTGTTGCTGCGCGGCATCGAGCGCACCGACGTGGAGCGCGGCCAGGTGGTGGCCAAGCCAGGTTCGATCACCCCGCACACCAAGTTCGAGGCGAAAGTGTATGTGCTGAAAAAGGAAGAAGGTGGGCGGCACAGTGCGTTCTTCAGCGGCTACCGGCCGCAGTTCTACATCCGCACGATGGATGTGACGGGCAACGTGGAACTGCCGGCGGGTGTGGAAATGGTTCTGCCGGGCGACAATGTTGACCTGACCGTGACCCTGATCGTTCCGGTGGCGCTGGAGCAGGGTTCCAAGTTCGCCATCCGCGAAGGCGGCTTGACCGTCGGCGCGGGTGTCATTACCAAGATCATCGAATAAGAGAGTTGTTAGGTTAGTATGGCTTCAAAAAAGAAAGATGTCCGCCCGGTGATCATCCTGGCATGTAATGAATGCAAGGAACGCAATTACGTAACGGAGAAGAATCGCCGCAACGATCCAAACCGGATCGAGTTTAAGAAATATTGTCCGCGTTGTCAGAAGCACACGTTGCATCGCGAGACAAAGTAAGTACCATGTGTTCCAGTGTCAGGTGTCACGTGACACTGGAGCACGGGTTGTAGGCCAGTAGCTCAATTGGTAGAGCACTCGTCTCCAAAACGAGCGGTTGTGGGTTCAATTCCTGCCTGGCCTGTAGATGCAACGCCGCCCTCCCCTTTTGGGCAGTCCGTGAGGCGGCGTTGTAACCGTCAGATAAGAAGGAGTTCGCCGTGGCTAAAGGTGACAAAACGAAACGCGAGAATGCGATCCGGCGCTTTTTCCGCGAGACAATGGGCGAGTTGCGCAAAGTCTCCTGGCCAACCTGGCCGGAAGCGCGTAATTTGACCATCATTGTAATCATTGTAGTGGTAATTATGGCGCTTTTCCTCTATTCGATAGATGCAGTCGCCACGAAGATTTTATCCCTGTTTATTGGCGCCTGAACGGACCATCCCGAACCATTTTGACGAGGTTGAATGATGCAAGACCTGGATCCAGAAGAACAGTTTGAGCAGGAACCGGTTGAATCCGAGGAGAACGAATCGGCCCCGGAGTCGCCGGCTTTAAACGCGCCGAAGACTGTTCACCAGGAAGCCCCCGTTCCACAGGAGGGCATAGAATCAATTGCTGAAGGACCGGCCTGGTATGTGATCCACTGTTATTCCGGGTATGAGAATAAAGTGCGACACAACCTCGAGCAGCGCATCGAGACCATGGGCATGAAGGACAAGGTTTTTGATGTGGTCGTGCCAACCCAGGAAGAGGTTGAGATCCGTGAGGGCAAGCGCCGTACAGTGGAACGCCACATCTTCCCTGGTTATGTACTGGTAAATATGTTGTTGAGCGAAGAGAGCTGGTTTGTTGTTCGCAACACGCCCGGTGTGACCGGTTTTGTCGGCATGGGCAACCTGCCTACGCCTCTGCGGCCAGAAGAAGTGGCCCAGATCATCAAACGCATGGAAGCCGTAGCGCCGATGTTCAAGGTCACGGACAAGGTTGGGGAACGCGTCCGCATCGTGGATGGGCCGTTCAACGACTTCCGGGGTGTGGTTTCCGAAATTGATATGGAGCGGACGAAAGTCCGGGTGATGGTCTCGTTCTTCGGGCGTGAGACGCCGGTGGAATTGGACTTCCTCCAGGTAGAAAAGGCTTAGAACCTATCCAAAATTATAGAGGGACCGCATTTTGAGTGCTAGCACTCAAAATGCGACCTCCTCCTGAATTTTCGGATAGATGCTAATTTGACGGTAGCAGGCCAATAGTCCGGCCTGAATCGGTGGGAGGGTGTCCCGCACCGGGAAGACCGCCCGGTATACATAATCACCCGCTAAAACCACAGGTGCCGGGAAAGCACCGGTACAAGTGCCGGGAAAGTGCCGGTACAAGTGCCGGGAAAAGCGCCCGGTACAAGTGCCGGGAAAGCACCGGTACAAGTGCCGGGAAGAACACCCGGTACAAGGAGTAGAAATGGCAAAGAAATTAAAGGCAATTGTTCGTCTGCAGATTGAAGCTGGCAAGGCCAATCCTGCCCCCCCCATCGGTCCGGCATTGGCTGGCCATGGCATTAACATCATGGCCTTTTGCAAGGATTACAACGCCCGAACCGCCAACCGCCCGGGCGAGGTTCTCCCGGCTGAGATCAGTGTGTATACCGATGGTTCTTTCACATTTGTCTTGAAAACGCCGCCCACCGCGGTTCTATTGCGCAAGGCCGCCGGGATCGAAAAAGGCTCCGGCGTCCCGAACCGCGAGAAGGTCGGCAATGTGACGCGCGCCCAGGTGCGCGAGATCGCCCAATTGAAGATGAAAGACCTAAACGCTCTGGATATCGAAGGCGCTATGCGCCAAATCGAGGGCACTGCCCGCAATATGGGTATTGTTATTGTTGATTAGCCCAGTGGGAGGGCCATATCCCGGCCCGCTTGCACCACAAAGGAGATTTCATGATTAAACACGGAAAGAAATATTTGGCCGCCCTGGAAAAAGTGGACACGGACAACTACTACAATCCACTCGAAGCAGTCAAACTGGTAAAGGAAACTGCATACGCTAAATTCGATTCCACGGTAGAAGTGCATATGCGCATGGGTCTTGACCCCCGTCAGGCCGACCAGCAGGTGCGGGATGTGGTTGTTTTGCCGCATGGCCTGGGCAAATCTGTGCGTGTCCTGGTCTTTGCACAGGGCGATGCCGCTACCAATGCCCGCAGCGCGGGTGCAGATACGGTGGCTGATGATGATGAGACCCTCAGCAAGATCCAGGGCGGCTGGCTGGATTTTGACGTAGCCATCGCCACACCCGATATGATGGGTAAGGTCGGCCGGCTCGGGCGCGTGCTCGGGCCGCGTGGTCTGATGCCGAATCCCAAGGCTGGCACGGTTGTCAGCGCCAACGATATCGGTCGCGCCGTGACTGAATCCAAAGCTGGCCGCGTTGAGTTCCGTCTTGACAAGACCGCCAACATCCACGTCTCGATTGGCAAGGTTTCATTTGAGGAAAATAAGCTGTACGAAAACTTTGCGGCACTGATGGAAGCCATCAAGAAGGCCCGCCCGGCGGCTGCCAAGGGCAATTACATCAAACACATTACAATGACATCAACGATGGGCCCCGGCATCAAAGTGGATGCCAACCTGGCCCAGTCGATGGAGGCAACCGAATAATCCTATTCGGATAGCCTGAGTTTTTCCTTCGCCGAAGACGGCAGGTGCTCTTTGTTCAACCTGAGAGCTTAATCTCCTGCCCAGGTGAAGACTGGTGGCAACACCAGCCCCTTTCCGGGGGCATAGTCTTTGCCTGGCATACTCGGGCAAAGATTTTTTTGTACCTTCTCAATGCTGGGGGGTGTGTGGGCGGCTACGCCGCCC
>JBEKVG010000066.1:0-9298 GCA_049514195.1 Anaerolineales bacterium
GTCGATCATTCCATGATTCGAACTGAGTTGCGCGCTGCCCTCAAGCCTTTGTCCGACCTGGAGCGTCTCACTAATCGCATTTTATCCGGTCACGCCCAGCCGCGCGACCTGGTAGCGCTAAGGGAGACGTTATTGAGTTTACCGACGGTGAAGCAGGTTTTTAGAAAAAAAAAGGAAGACAGTCCGGAAGAAGAACTTCCGTTTTTAGCCTTCTTGCCTTCATTCGACAACTGCGCTGATGAACTGATCCTGCTCCAAACCGCTATTGACGATGATCCGCCGGCTACACTTCAGAATACAGGAATTATCCGCCCGGGTTACTCATCTGAATTGGATGGTGTTATCGAGGCTTCTCGGCATGCGCGTGAATGGATGAATAACCTCGAACCGACGGAACGCGAACGAACTGGTATAAAAACCTTGAAAGTTGGTTATAACAAGGTGTTCGGGTACTTTATCGAGATTTCGCACGGACAGGTTGACAATGCTCCGGCTGAGTATATCCGCAAGCAGACACTCGTCAATGCAGAACGCTATATTACTCCTGAGATGAAAGAATACGAGACGCTTGTACTAAATGCTGAGGAACGTATACGGGAAATTGAGCTACGCTTGTTTCGTGAAGTATGTTCAACACTGGCAAGATCCGCCGGGCGTTTGCTGGACACCGCCCACTCCCTGGCGGAACTGGACGTTCTTTCCGCCCTGGCTGAATCTGCGGCTTTGGGCGGTTATGTCAGGCCTGAGGTCCACGACGATAACGGATTAGATATCCGGGATGGTCGTCACCCGGTGGTAGAACAAATGCTGCATGGTGAACGATACGTTCCGAATGACATTACTTTTGAACAACATGAAGTGATTCGAGTCATCACTGGACCGAACATGTCCGGTAAATCCACCTACCTGCGACAGGCCGCATTAATTGTATTGATGGCGCAGATGGGATCGTTCGTCCCGGCAGCATCTGCAAAAATAGGTCTGGTGGACCGCATCTTTACCCGTATCGGCGCCCAGGATGAAATACACGCCGGGCAATCCACGTTTATGGTGGAAATGATTGAGGTGGCAAATATTCTCCACCACGCCACATCACGCAGCTTGCTCATTCTCGATGAAATAGGACGCGGTACCAGTACCTACGATGGTGTCTCGATAGCCTGGGCAGTCGTAGAATTTATCCACAATCATCCACAACTACACGCAAAGACCCTATTTGCTACCCATTATCACGAGCTGACCCAATTGGCGGATATACTTCCAGGTGTGCGTAATTACAACGTGGCCGTCACCGAAGCGGATGGGAATGTGGTCTTTCTGCACAAAATAATCCCCGGCGGAGCAGACCGGTCATACGGTATCCATGTGGCACAGTTGGCAGGTCTTCCCCGCCCTATTATCCAGCGGGCAACCGAAATTATGAGTGATCTCGAAAAATCCTCCGGGCAGGCAATTCGCATCAACCCGCAAGCCGCTCAACAGGTGGCTTTATTTCCGGAGACCAACCCCCTTCTGGACGAATTGGGTGAACTGGACATGAACTCCCTTTCGCCAATCGAGGCTCTCAATAAGTTATTTGAATGGCAACGGCACTATTTGGCAGAAAGAAAAAAGGTTTGATATATGCTGATCAAGGCTACGCGCAACTAATAAACAAACGAAGAGCCTCCCATCCATAAATGGGAGGTTCTTCTCTGACCACTTTATGGCCTTCGTTATTGGGATTTTTCCACTTTCATCTCGGCTGCTGGAGCCTTCGAGCGCATGATTGCCCAGATCGTCGCAGCCAACAGGCCGACGGCGATCAGGACAACAACGAAATTGATACTGCCGTCTGCGTTCTGGATCGGATACTTGACGATGATCGGTGCCATCAGCAAGCTGACCAGGTTTGCAACCTTGATCATTGGATTGAGGGATGGACCAGCGGTATCTTTCATGGGGTCCCCGACTGTATCCCCCACCACGCTCGCTTTGTGGCGTTCGGAGCCCTTCCCAGTGTTAGCTATCAGGTCGCGCGGTTCATCTTCAATGGATTTCTTGGCATTATCCCAAGCGCCACCCGCATTGGACATAAAAACCGCCAATAATTGACCGGAGAGGATGATGCCTGCCAGGAAACCGCCCAGGGCTTCCACTTGCAGTACCAGGCCGATCACAAGGGGCATCAGCACGGCGATGGTCGCCAGCGGGATGAGTTCCTTCTGGGCAGAGGCAGTGGAAATTCCTACCACTTCGGCATAATCGGGCTGTTTTGTGCCTTCCATGATGCCGGGAATCTTGAACTGGCGGCGGACTTCTTCGACGATCCTGCCGGCAGCACGACTGACGGCCTTGATGGAGAGCGAAGAGAACAACCACGGTAACGCGCCTCCTAAAAGCAGGCCAATGAACACCTTGGTATCGGAAACACGGATCGCTTGCATAACAGTCTGTCCGAGTTGAGTCTGGACTCGCCCAACATCGGCAATATAAGAGCCAAACAGGCTGACCGCTGCAATCACAGCCGAGGCAATGGCAACACCCTTGGTGATGGCCTTGGTGGTATTCCCAACTGCATCCAGGTCGGCCATGATCTGGCGGGCCTTTTTGGTCTCGTCATCTTCCATATCATGCCAGGCCATCTCGCCAATACCATTGGCATTGTCCGAGATCGGGCCGTAGGAGTCCATGGCAACGTTGTTCCCGGTATGACTGAGCATACCGATGCCGATCATGGCGATGGCATACAGGACGTACTTGGGATCGCCGGCGCCACCATAAAGCAACAGGCCGAGGATGAAGCTGATGGCAATAACTAAAAGTGCCCAAACACTGGATTCCATGCCGACCGAAAGACCAGATAGGATTGTTGTAGCCGCGCCAGTGGTGGTCGACTTGACGATTTCCTTGACTGGCGCTTTTTTCGTTGAAGTGAAGTAGGACGTCAGTGGATTAAAGGCAACGGCCAAGCCCACACCAACCGCGGTGAGCGCAGCCAGGCGGATATCGTGAGCGTAAAGCCACGCCAGGAAAATAGACATGGTCACAGTGAAAACACTGGAGACTTCGTATGATCGGAACATGGATTCTTCGGCATCATGGGCACGCAGGAATTTTAATGGGAATCTCTCCCAGATCGGTACCGTGAATGTTCCCAGCATGGAGCTGATGACACCGATTGCCCGTATGATCAACGGATACACGATCCAAACCAATTTGCCAGTCAGGGCCACTAAGGTCAAGCCCAGTATCAAGCCTGAAACGATGGTCGTTTCGTAGGATTCGAAGATATCCGCGGCCATACCCGCACAGTCACCGACGTTATCACCAACCAGGTCCGCGATGACAGCCGCATTGCGAGGGTCATCCTCAGGGATGTCCTTCTCTACTTTACCGACCAGGTCTGCACCGACATCGGCGGCTGTAGTATAAATTCCGCCACCCACGCGCATGAAGAGCGCCAATAGTGTCCCGCCGAAGCCGAAGCCGAGCAGCGCATCCGGAGCAGCCCTACCAAAGACGATGAAGATCAGCGTACCACCAAGCAGACCGAGACCGTCAGTGAGCATACCTGTGATCGTGCCGGCATAATAAGCGATCGAAAGTGCTTCATTAAAGCCACGCCTGGAAGCTGATGCAACGCGGATGTTCGCCTGGACTGCCATACGCATGCCTAATTGACCGACGATTAAAGAAAATGACGCACCCATGATAAAAGCGATGGTACGACCGATGGCAATGATCAGAGTGATGCCCTGCGTTCCGAAAGACTTGAACTCCTGAGTGGCTTCCGCGCTTGGAGGAACGACGTACACGCTGAAAAACATCACCAGCGTCAGGACTCCAATGAGCGGAAGGATGGTCTTGAGTTGGCGGTTCAAGTAACTGTTGGCGCCAATCCGAATCGCATTCCATATTTCCTGCATTTTTTCAGTGCCCTTGTCTTTCTTGAGCACAATGCCACGCAGGAGCCAGGCATATGTCAGACTTATGAATGCTGCCACCAGTACGAAAACAATTGCAATCTGTTCAAAGTTATTTAAACCATGACGACTGCCGAGCCAAAGTAGATTCATGTCACCTCCAATGATAGGGAAAATTTACTGCATTTGGCAGTAGTTTTCATTAAATTCTGCGCAATTTTACCACCATATAAAAATAGTACGCCAATTATCTTTAGGCGAGAGCTGCAACCCTGCCTTGCATTAGGGTTTCATTAGAAATTGTAAAACCTATTGACATTGTGTCTCAATTTATTGTATAGTCTTCTCGATTGGTTATCGTCTTCCTTCCGGCACCGCTGCCTTCCGGCCGCTGTGCCTTTTCTTACGCACATTACTACAAATAATAAGGAGAGCAAATGATTCGCGCGACTGGTCTCACTAAAGATTACGGCTCAAGAAGGGCAATTGAAGACTTGACCTTTGAAGCCAATCAGGGCGAGGTAGTCGGGTTCCTCGGTCCTAATGGCGCCGGTAAGACCACCACGATGCGCATCTTGGCAGGTTACATGCCCCCGACCTTCGGGACAGCCCAAGTTGCTGGCTTCGACGTGGTGGAAGAGTCTTTGGAAGTTCGTCGTCGAGTTGGATACTTACCCGAAACAGTTCCTCTTTACCCGGACATGATCGTGTTTGACTATTTAAAATTCATGGCCGATTTGCGGCACTTACCCAATGCCAATGAGATGGTCGACGATGCCCTTGAGCTGGTTCAAATGGAAGAGCGAGCCGACGGTTACATCGTTAACTTGTCTAAAGGCATGCGGCAAAGGGTTGGCCTAGCACAGGCATTGCTGCACAAGCCTGAGGTCTTGATACTGGACGAGCCGACTATCGGACTCGATCCTGCTCAAGTCGTCGAAGTTCGCAATCTAATCAGGGAGATTGGCAAAGAGCGTACAGTTCTCCTTTCCACTCATATCCTATCTGAGGCTGAACAACTATGCGACCGTGTTCTTATCATCAACAAGGGCCGAATTGTCGCCGAGGATACGCCTGAAAACCTTCAAGCCCGGTTGGTGGGAGCAGAACGATCGATCTTACGAATAAAAGGGGATTCTGAAGAACTATTACCCCAGATCGCCAAAATTAATGGCGTACAGGATATCAAAATTCGTCCAGATGGGGCTCTTGAGTTCCAATTTTCCCCCGGAGCGGATGTACGGCCAGAGGTCGCCAAGACAACTATCATGTCCGGCTATGATTTACTAGAACTCAGCCCAATCGGGCTAAGCCTAGAGGAAATCTTCCTGGAGCTGACGCGCGATGACGCGTCCACAAAAAAGGAGCGTTAGAGATGCGCAACATTTGGACAATTGCACGTCGTGAAATTCGCCTGTACTTCAACAGTCCGGTTGCATATATTGTAGGATTACTCACTCTGCTTATATCTGGCATCTATTTTGTGCTTGTCATCTATCTAGCCGGCCAGTCCGCCTACACTGAAGGATCAGCTACGGCACCTGGTCCCGATTTGGTGATTGGGCTCATGGTATTCATATTCCTGTTTGCAATCCCGGCATTATCCATGCGCCTGATGGCCGATGAACATCGCAATGGTACTCTTGAGTTGCTTCTCACTGCCCCTATCCACGAATGGGAGCTGGTGATTGGTAAATGGTTGGGCTCATTTCTCTTTATTCTTATCATAATAGCCATCACATTCATTTATCCAATCGTGCTAAATAGCTTGGTCACTCCCGGCATTGATCAGGGTCTGACATTGGCAAACTACCTCGCCATTACGCTTGTAGCAGCAGCATTTCTGGCAATTGGAACTGCAATATCATCATTCTTTAACAACCAGTTCGCGGCGTTTTTTGCCACACTTGCCATACTATTTTTCCTATGGCTCGTCATTGGCTGGCCTTCCGTTGTCATGCAAGGCAGCGGTGGCATCTTTGATTATCTAAGCATGAGCAAGCATTTCGCCTCAATGCAAAGTGGTGTCATTGCGCTTTCCGACATAGTCTATTACTTAAGCCTGACCGCGCTCGGGCTCTTCCTGGGCACGGTTGCAGTCGAAGTCCGAAGGTGGAAATAATGGCAACCAAGTCTAAATCTACAAAGAAAATCACTTTACGACAGCTTGCGCCGGCCTGTTTATGGATCGCTGGTCTTGGTGTTCTGGCAGTCGTTATCACGCTCATCGTGAAGGTTCTTGTCTATATAGGATTGTACACTCCTACCAATCAAAAAGTTATTACCACGGTGCTCTTGATAAGTTTAGGAGTAGCGATTGTTGGCCCTGCTCTCTTTGCATTGTTTGATCCACAGAGAACAAGGGAATTCCTTACAGGTAGGCAAGCCCGCCACGGCAGTAATGCCATCATCATGCTCATTGCCTTTATCCTTATCCTAGTTGTGATAAACGCAATCGTTTATCAGAATCCCATCCAATGGGATTGGACCGAAGGCAAGCAAAACACTTTAGCTCCTCAAACAATCGATACTCTTAAAGCACTCCCGGCTCCCGTTCATGCAATAGGTTTCTACACATCCCGCACATCCAATAGTACAGCTCTCGACCTGTTCACCAGAATTAAAGCCAAGAGCAACAATAAGTTCAGCTACGAATTCGTAGATCCTGAGGCCAATCCGGCGAAGGCAGAACAATACAAAGTTACTCAAGACGCCTCAGTGGTACTGACCATGCAGGGTCGCCAAGAATTACTCACTGATCCCACCGAACAAGATTTCACCAACGCCTTGGTACGCCTGATGAACCCTGGTCAGCGTACGGTATATTTCCTGACCGGCCACGGTGAACGGGACATACAAAACTCTGGAGATAATGCTTATACACGTGCTCGTACAGTGCTCGAATCAAAGAATTACACTGTGAAGGCGCTTAACCTGCTCGCCGAAAACAAGATACCGGATGATGCTTTGGCAATCATCATAGATGGGCCAACCAAACCAATCTCCAGTCAGGAGATGATTCTTCTGAAAGCCTATGTGGATAAAGGAAAAGCACTCGTTGTCATGGAAGATGCTTCCCTTGTGTCAAGTACGGTAAAAACCTCTGACCCATTACTTGATTATCTAACAAACACTTGGGGAATTACCATTAACAACGACCTGGTGATTGATCCCAGCTCAAGCCGGATTGATTATGCAATCGAAAATGCTTATGGTTCCCATGCAATTACTAACAAGCTACAAAGCCAAAACATGGTTTCTTTCTTTCCAACCGCACGTAGTCTTACCCTGAACGGGAATATCAAGAATGTACAAACGACTGCATTAGTCACAACCGTAAGTGGTTCCTGGGGTGAAACTGACTTCACTGCTCTGCAAAACAACCAGGTATCTTTTGATGCTACTACCGATTTCAAAGGCCCATTGACAATTGCCGCGGCTGGCGAGAATTCCACTACAAATGGCCGGATCGTCGTAATAGGCGACTCTTCTTTTGCCAGTGACATTTACTTCGACCAATATGGCAATGGCGATCTATTCGTTAATGCAGTTGATTGGGCCGCTGGCCAGGGAAACATGCTCAGCCTCACAGCCAGCCAGCCCATCAGCCGGCAGATGCGCATGCTAAATAATTACACAGTCCTACTATTAGCCTTCTTCCTAGTAATTCTGATACCAGGATTGGTAATCGCCGCGGGCGTGGCATCCTGGATGGCACGACGTTCACGA
This sequence comes from Anaerolineales bacterium, assembly GCA_049514195.1. Taxonomy (GTDB): domain Bacteria; phylum Chloroflexota; class Anaerolineae; order Anaerolineales; family Villigracilaceae; genus UBA877. The sequence goes on from JBEKVG010000066.1 coordinate 7,635, forward strand.
GGATAATCCGATGGTAAAACGTCCCACCTGGATTCTACTTGCAATCCTAGCACTGGCAGTAGGTGCATACTTTATAGTAAAAGAACAGTCCTTAAAAGCCAGCAAGCTCACGCCGACACCTACAGAGAATAGTTACATCATTACCCAAGCTGACGGCGTTTTACAAAGCCTGCGTATCTCCGATAACAAAGGTAATACCTTCCAAATGCAGCGAGATCTGAGCAAAACATGGGTAATTACTGCACCAAAATCAGGGACGGCTGATCAGGGCCTGGCAGGCGGGGCCGAGACCCAGGTCGATGCGCTGCGGATAGTCGTAACACTTGAAACACCGCCCGATCCAAGTGCCATCGGACTGGCAGCGCCAGCGTATACTATGGAAATGGGATTTGTCAATGGTGCAAGCCACAAAATTGAAGTCGGAAATTTGACCCCAACCAGCAGTGGATACTACGTTCGTTTCGATGGGGGAAAAATCTACGTTATTGAACAATCAGGGATCGACGCCCTGCTTAACCTGTTGAAAGCACCTCCTTTTCCTGCCACTGCGACACCTGTATCGACAGCCGAGTCAACGAGTACCCCAGCGCCTGAGATCGTCTCACCAACGCCTTAGTTAAGGGTATTGTATTTCGACCGAAAAGAGAGTATTCTAATTAAAGACTATTTGATAAGGAAAGAAAATGGAAAATCCTTTATTGCTTGAGGAAGAAGAAGAGTATTCGCCGATCTCACGGCTGATTGAGTTGGGACGGCAAAAAACCTACGTCACAATTGATGATATTCTGCACTTCTTCCCGGAAGCTGAACAGGATGTTGAGCAATTGGAGGAGGCTTTTGCTGCACTCTTGAGTGCAGGGGTAGCTTTTGTTGAAGATACCCCCACCACCGAACCTCCAGAAGATGAATTAATCGCTGTTGAGGAAACCGAGGCCGAGCTCGAACCGGAACTGTCCCTGGATGATTATCTCGCCAATATCGATACCGACGATACCATCGGGCTGTATCTCAAAGAAGTCAGTCGTGTCCCTTTGCTGACTGCCCCACAGGAGGTCGAACTTGCCCAGCGCATTGAACGTGGACGCATGGCACGTGAAGAACTAGCACGTGGAAACGTCGGTTCGCGTCGCCGGATCGAATTGCGTAAACTCATCGAAGATGGCTGGGCGGCTCGTGAACATCTTATTACGGCCAACTCCCGTTTGGTAATCAGCGTCGCCAAAAAATATATGGGGCGCGGGGTCCCATTCCTCGATTTAATTCAGGAAGGCAATATCGGCCTCATTCGTGCCACGAAGAAATTTGACTATCGCCGTGGTCATAAATTCAGTACCTATGCCACCTGGTGGATTCGACAGGCTGTCACACGCGCCATCGCCGACCAGGGACGTACGATCCGTGTCCCGGTTCACATGGGCGACCAGATTAACAAGCTACTACGCGTTCAACACCAGTTGACTCAGCGCTTGGGCCGCGAACCGACTGTCGAGGAAGTCGCTGAAGCATTGGAAGTGCCACCGAAAAAAGTGGAGAATATGATCCAGGTGGCACGTCGTCCGCTTTCGCTTGAAACGCCTACTGACGATGAAGAAGACTCTGTACTTGGTGATTTTATCGAGGACGACGAAGCCGCCCCACCTGATGAAACTGCTACATACAATCTG
>JBEKVG010000067.1:0-9213 GCA_049514195.1 Anaerolineales bacterium
TAGTCCACGCCCACCATGGTCACATTCGGATACTCGGCCTTCAGGACATCCTTGCAGCCTTTTTCGCGTGCATCCGTCGAGCTGATGCCAGGTTTGACGTTCTGGATGTAGATCTTGCCGGTTTTGTTGAGCGCGTCTGCCAGGGCACGACAGGCGATCTGACCACCCAGGTAGTTGTCGGAGGCAATGAAGGATATCGGGAACTTCACCGGGCCGTTCGCATAATCGCCATCACCGATGTAGGTATCGACAGTCAGCAGTGGCAGGCCGGCATCATTGGCTTTCTGGAGCGGGGCGATCATGGCCTGGGAGTCAACCGGCGCCAGGAACAAGAAATTCAAATCGCCGCGGGCAACCATGGCGTCCAGCATGGGGGTCTGGGCTGTAACGTTCCAGGTCTGCGGAACCTGGGTGATCAGGTCTACACCCAGATCAGCTGCCGCCTGGGCAGCACCGCGTTGCATGGTGGTGTAGAAGGGATCCACGGTTCCAGCAAGGAAACCGATTTTCCAGACTTTCCCTGCAGGGGCTGCGGTTGCCGGGGCAGCGGTCGCTGGAGCAGCAGTTGCTGGAGCGGCAGTGGCAGGAGCGGCGGTCGCCGGAGCGGCAGTCGCCGGGGCGGCAGTCGCAGGAGCGGCAGTCGCAGGAGCGGCAGTGGTCGCCGCAGGTGTGCCGCAGGAACTCAGCAGCATAGCAGCAACAAGCGCCAGACTAAAGACCACGAGTACTTGCTTTTTATACATATTCTTCTCCTTCTAGGAAATTGAGAAATTGAGACAACATACTTCAATACTGTTCTTGACAGTTTACGAAATATCCTTCAGTTATTTCCTCCTCCTTTCTTGTAGGCAGGTATTTGAGGCAAATCAATAGGAAAATTCAAGGATAGGGAATTGGCCGGACTATAGAGCAATATTGATATTTTTCAAACAATATATCTAATATAATGTTCTAATTATATCGCAAGTGCTATATTGCATTAGTGATTTGTTAGTAATCATTAAAACCATATTGATAATAACACAAACTCGCACAATAGTCAAGCAATAATGTGAGAATTCGATAAATATGATTGACTTAGAACAGATAAAGGGGTATAATAGAGCTGGTTAAAAGCATAATGAATGCAAAGGATTAGGCGTGAAAACCAATCTTCGCTTGGAATACATCCTCTCTCTGGTAGATAAGAAAGGTTTCTTATCAGTCAATGAATTGAGCCAACTTTGTGGCGTCTCAGAAATGACAATTCGCCGCGACCTGAAGAAGCTGGACACCCAAAAACGCATTCAAAGGATCTATGGCGGAGCCACTTCATACCGCACTGCACCTGACATAGAGGACGAAGATAGCACCGCTGGATTGACCCAGGAGGCAGAGGTTCTCCTGGTAGATCAGGTGGATGTTCTAATCGCCACCTCGGTAAATCCGTATTACGATGGCTTATTGATTGATAGCGCCAGCAAGAAAAAAATCCCCATCATTGCCGAATCAATTGAAATGCCTAATCAGCTCAGCTCGGTGGCAGTAGACAATTTTCAGGCTGGATTCGATCTTGGTATTCGGACGGGTCAGTATCTCATCCAGCAAGGGGTGGACAAAGCCTATCTCTTGGATTTAACTTTTCACCAGCCCAACACCCAAAAGCGTAGCCAGGGTTTTGAAGCCGGGTTAAAAGATACCTGTCCATCCGAGGTCGTCTTATCGATTAACGCTCAATCACGTTCAATGATGGCATACCAGTTGGCTCGCGATGCATTAACAGTTTATCCTCAAATAAATCTCATTTTTGCTATTAATGACACAACCGCCCAGGGTGCAATCGACGCCTGCCGAGACTTGAATATTGATCCACAATGCATGACTGTGGTCACCTTTGGCCTCGAAGGGGATAGACTCAAGAATGAACTCATGGTAAATAGTTATTGTAAAATAGGGTTGGCGATGTTCCCCGAGATTGTTGGCTTGACCTGCATAGAGGCAGCCATCGCAGCTTATAACAGGCAACCGCTGCCCGAGAAATATGTCACTCCCCATGTTGTTCTGACTGCTGAAACATTGTCGGATTATTACAAAAAGACTGTCTCAGGTTGGGAACTGGACTGGGATGCCATTCGTGGTCGTTTGAAGCTTCCTATCCAGGTCGAACCGGGCCTGCCCCTCTCAAAAGCCAACCTGCCCCATCAAATTGGCTTGATTGTGCCCTTCCTTGAGCATGACTGGTACAAGAAATTGACCACCCTACTCAAGACTTATGCTGGACAATATGGCATTGGTTTGCAGGTAATCGACGCTGACCAAAATATACGCGATGAGGTGGAGATTCGCCGCCGGAAGATAGCCGGCAAGGCAGCTTCCTTAGTTGAAGCGGGTGATGTCGTTTTGATCGATGGCGGTCCGATTGCTCGTTATCTGGCCGAAGAGTTAAAGCAGAAAAAAGAAATTACGGTTATCACCAACTCGATGGTCGTTTTAGATACTCTCAACCGAACCGACGGCATCACGCTGATCTCCACAGGTGGGGTGCTGCGTTACAGCAGCCAGTTATTAGTCGGCCCAACTGCGGAAGGTGCACTCAAAGAGTTGCGCGCCGACAAACTATTTTTGATGGTCAGCGGGATAACGCTCGACTTTGGTTTATCCCACCACACCATTTCCGAAGTTACTATCAAACAGGCCATGATCCACTCGGCTCGCGAAGTGATTCTTCTGGCAGATCACACATCTTTCGGAGAGGAAGCTGGTATCCAGGTGGCTCCACTAAGGGTGATTCATAAGCTGATCACTGACGATGCCTTGCCTCCCAGCGCGCGGCTGGAAATCACTAAGGTAGGCATCCAAATTACCCTGGTATAGTCCGAAATCCTCATTCCTTGTAGTCAAGACGGTTTTGAAAGAGCTATTGTTCTAGGAAAGCCATCTGATACCACATTAGCTCCTAGGCATCCTCGGGCAAGTCCTCGTTGTCCTCCTCCGATTCAAGCAACACCTCACGATCTCGCCCGCCCCCCATTGAAGGACCCACTACTCCCATCTCTTCCAACTGATCCAATAAGCGCGCTGCTCGTGGATATCCTATCCGCAATCGACGCTGCAGCATGGAGGCGCTGGCGCGCTGTTCCCTCTTCAGGATAGTGATTGCCTGCTCAACCAGTACGTCGTCACTGCCTTCTACTTCCGCTTCAGATAATATGGCTTCCCATGGCGGTTGGACATCTTTTTCAGGCACCATCTTCTGCCAATGGGCGATCACGCGCTCGATTTCTTGATCGCTGACCATCACGCCCTGGGCACGTATCGGGTTGCCCACTTCCGGATTCAGGAAGAGCATATCGCCACGTCCAAGCAAAGTCTCCGCGCCAGGTAAATCCAGGATGACGCGTGAATCCACGCCCGAAGCCACTGCAAAGGCCAGACGAGCCGGGAAATTGGCCTTAATCAGCCCGGTGACCACATCGGTACTGGGACGCTGAGTCGCCACCACAAGATGGATACCAGTGGCGCGTGCCATCTGCGCCAAGCGTACCAGGTTGTGCTCGGTTTGATCAGGTGCGGACATCATCAAGTCGGCCATCTCGTCGATCAGGACAACGATGCGCGGCAATGTTGATGTCTCCTTGCGGCGCTGGAGTCGTCGGTTGTAGGCGTCGATGTCACGCGCTTTGGCAGCCTCCAGCAATTTATAGCGATGCTCCATCTCGACCACCACCCATCGCAACACGCCCAGGATGCGCGTGATATCCGTCTCGACCTTGCCGAAAAGATGCGGTAGGCCATTGAAACGGATCAACTCAACCATTTTTGAGTCGATCATCACCATGCGCAGGTCTTCAGGGGCATTATTCATCGCCAGGCAGGTTGCAAGCGCCGCAATACAAACCGACTTGCCCGACCCGGTTGTCCCGGCAATCAGTAGATGCGGCATCCGTGCCAGGTCGGCCACCAAAGCTCCCCCTGAGACATCCCTCCCTAATGCAATTGCCAACGGCGAACCAACCTTGTAAAACGCATCTGTCTCCAATAATGGGCGCAGGCGCACCAATGCAGACCTCGAGTTTGGTACCTCGATCCCCACATAGGCGCGTCCCGGAACCGGGGCTTCGATGCGCAGCCGTTCTGCCGATAGTGCCAGGGCCAGGTCCTTTTGCAGGTTGGCAATTTGCGCCACACGGACTTTCATTTGCTGTGAATCTTCTTCGGTACCTTTTCGGATAAAACCCGGTTGGACGGCAAACTGCGTCACGGTCGGGCCGATGTGAAACCCCACCACCTTGGCTGGAATGCCAAATTCGGAAAGCGATTTTTCAATCAAGCCAGCCGTCTGATTGATATTGCGTTCATCTGGGCGGATGGATTGTTCACCCAACAGTACATTCAATGGCGGTAGGCGTTCACTGCGCGGTTGTGGAGCGGCCGGACGGCTATCCTGCCGTTCCGATACCTTAAACGATTTGCGGAACTCCGGTGGCAGTTTTTGCGCCGTTTTTTTGCCTGTGTTTTTTCCGTCTAATGATGGTATCGATTTGTCTGACGAAAGCGGAGAAATTACCAGATTCTCCGACGTGGCGTTTTCGCTTGCATCTTTCATTGTAGATCCAAGCTCCGATCCACCGGCTGTGCCGGCCTGCTTAAGCAACCAAGCCTCGAGTGGATGCCAGAGTCCAAAAGCAGTCAAAACCATCAATCCCCAAAGAGTAAAAACAATCAGCCCGCCCCAAATTGGACCAATATACCGCGTAATCAACATCGCGAGTCCCCATCCAATCTGCCCGCCCCACATGGCCCCTTCCGTCAACTTGTTTCCATTAACCACCGATAATAAAGCCAGACTCAGAAATGCTACCAATTCCATGGCAATTACGCGATCCCAACGAACTTTGATCGGCTGGACACTCCGACAGAAAGCCAGCACACCTCCCGCCCCCGCAAAGAGCACGATCAATAAATCTCCCCACCCTATCCAAAGATACAGCAGGTTCACCCAGACTTCAAGTAGGCTGCCTTTTGAAAGTCCCAAAATTCCCAGGAGGGTCATTAAAGCAAAAGCCAATAGAAGGATCCCCAGGATGTCCCAGAGAAAGCGCCCAAAATGGGTTTCTAGCCGAGCCAAGCGATCCACCCAACCGGCAAAACGAGTCTGATCGGGACGATCTCTAGGAGGAGCTGAACCAGGCTTGTGCAATGTTGGGAGCGGCATGCTATTTCAGTTTCATGCTCAGGCCTAAACGTTGGCGGGACGCATCCACCTGTAAAACCCGTACTTGCACACTTTGACCGGGAGAAAGCACATCTTTAATCGCATGTTTGGGCGGCAATGGGATTTCTGAGGCGTGGATCAACCCCTCAAGTCCCTCTTCGAGGCGTGCAAAAGCACCGTAAGGTACCAAGGCCGTTACAACCGCTGGGACAATTACATTGACAGGATAACTCTCCTGAGCTGTTTCCCACGGGTTGGGCATTAGTCGCTTCAGGCTGAGTGCAATCCGGCAGCGCTCTGGAGCAACTTCCATCACCTGCACTTCGACATGTTGCCCGACTTCACAGATCTGGCTGGGATGAGATACACGCCCCCAGGAAAGCTCGGAAATGTGGATGAGACCTTCCACACCTCCCAAGTCTACAAAAACGCCAAATTCTGTAACGTTCGTCACTTCCCCACATAGATGTTGTCCAATCTGAATCTTGCTAAAAAATTCCGGACGTTTGCCGGCCTCTGCCCGGGCTGCACGCTCAGAAAAAACCAGGCGGCCCTCTTCCGGAACACATTCGATGATCTTTACTTGCAGTGTACGACCGACATAAGAGGCGAGATAATCTTCGCGAAAATCTTCCTCAGAATGGAAAGGCAGATCCACCAGATGAGAGCAGGGAACAAATCCATTCATGCTCTCCCATTCAACCAGTATTCCTCCGCGATTATGACCTGTGACAATCAATGGAATGATCTCATCCTGACGATAAAGCGTCAAAGCACGTTCCCACTCGAGTGAAGGTTTGCCTGTCTCTTCTATTTTTTGGGTTTTTACAGACGGGCAAGATATCCGGCTTTCTTCTTCTGCGAGAACAGACTCCCACCAGCCGTCATCCTGGAATGGCATATCCTGTTCGGAATGTTGAGTGTGAACCATTAATATTCTCCAACCTCTTTCCCGTTTCCATGTGCCTGTGTTTGGCGTTCCATTTCAAGGATAACCCGCGCCACTTCCTCAATAGCAACACGTTGTTTCCGGTACAGATCCGCTTCTGACATTGCCAGACGGGCAGCAACTTCGCGTACCTTTCTTCCTTCGACAAATTTCATTTCAAGGATGTTGAAAAGGATCCATTCCCCGGTAAAACGTCGTTCCCCATCCGGACGGACGTTGTCCATCGCCTGCCGTAAAATCGATCGCAAAGCATTGGCTGGGCTGTCATTGTGTTCTTTAAATGCCTGTTGGACTATCTGGAGATTGAGCAAAGGATTCTGGGTCAGCTTCGGGCCTCCCCAATAGTGCGTCAGGGCATCCCGCACCCACTCCGCCATATCCGATTCGGGAGGGAGAGTCTCTTCCAAGAGGCTAACCTTGCTGTCATAACGCCCGACCGCGCGCAGGCGCTGGAACATATCCACTTGTGGACGCAAATCCTCGAGTGAGCGAAAAACACTTTGTTGCAGGCGACGGTCTTGCAGGGCTACCATCGCCCGCTGGAGAAGCAATGAGAGAGCCTGGCGTTGTTCACGCAAAATGACTTGATCCGGTCGATGGACGACCCCCAGTAAACCGAGCAAAATCGGTGAACCTTCCATCGTTTCCGCTGGCTGATGCAGGGGAAACAGCCAATAATCGCCCCAGCCATATTCTTCGCCATTCCCATTTCCTTCGCGGTTAACGACCTGCATCACCTCAGACAGATTGGATTCTTTGAGGAGTGGTGAGCTGCCTGTCGCAACAACCAGTGAGAGTTCCTCTCCATCCAGCGCGGCAACAAAGGCAGCCGGCGATTGCAAATGGTCACGAACAGCCGCCAATACAGCCTCCAGGAACTGGCGCAGATCGTTCTGCGTGATCAACCGATCTTCCAGATTCTGCAACAATGCCAGGTCAGCCCGATCGCGGCCGAAGAAAATATAACGCTCCCAGAGGGGTGCAACTAGGGTTATACCGTGTTCCAATAGCAGCACCGTGGCTACCATCATTGCCGGAACCGCAGCAGAGTAGGTCGTCCCAAAAAGTTCACCGCTGCGTCGCACGATCGTCATCACGCCCAACGCAGCGGAAGCAACCACGGGACCACGCATTATCCATTTAAATAAACGGCTTTTAACAACCCGGTCAGGCCAGGAGACCCCAAAAAAGGCCACCGCGTATGCCATGAGAATGATAAGGCCGACAACTAATAAATTCATGACTGTCGCCAACCCCCAGAACAGGAAGGGATGATTGCCCGCCAGGTTGGAACCATATAAAAGGTAAGGGAATGAACCAAGTGCTGGTGCGGCAGCTCCAGTCAGCAAATAGACCAAACGCCTGCGTCCTGAACGGGTCAACGTAAGTCCATAGGCCCGTGCAAAATTGATCCATGCCAGCACCATGACGCCGACATAATATGCTGTAAAGACCTCTGTCCAAATCGTGCGCTGGAGATGGGGTGCAGGCTGTCCATTCATCACCAGTGGACCAAGCAGGTAGCCTATCGTTAAAAACAACAGGAATGTTACAGAGATACAATACAACAACCAGACGAACACGCGCCGGCGTCCATGAGACGGACTACCCGTCGTCACGAGAATGGCATCAGACAGATGAAAATAAGCTGGCGGAAGAAAGATGATCCCAAACCATTCCAGGCGTAGAAATAAATCAATCACCTGGGGGGAGCCGGACGAACTCCCCAGTGCTTCCGATGTAAAAACCGTCACTACACACAAAAGAACAATTGCAAAAGAGCGTGCCACTCGATCGCGCAAATTGAAAGATAGGGCGTAGAGAAATAATGAAAATGCCGTGATGGCAATCCCGGCAGTGAGAATTTGATTAACAGTAATAATCCCCGTCAGTAGATCCTGGCTCCAACCAATAAGCATACAAACCCTTTCGTACAACTACCGAATGGAACGTCCAAAGAACAAGGCAATATCCTGCGTTTCGAAATATAGGTCATTATACCCGCAGAATTCATAGCCCATTTTGCGGGCCAGGCAAATCGCCGGGTTATTTTTTGATGGCATTTCCATCAAGGCCCGGTTATTCTTGCGATCCACCGCCCAGGATTGCGCTGCTAGAATGAGCGACATCCCGACACCTTGGCGTCGAAAACGCGGCGATATAACGATATCTGTCAACCAGATGGTGCGCGGCAGGATCAAGTCGCTCATCCGGATATATCCGACTACCTGTTCGCCGATCATCGCCACCAACATACCTGCCCGGCGGTTCCATGAGTCCGGCAGAGCTGACACTGCACGCGGATATCCTACAGTCACCGAGCGCGGCAGGCGGATCTCCCGGAAAATGGCACCAAGCTGGCCCTCCTCGCGTTGAACATCCATTTGCCAGACATAATCTGTCTGGCAGGAATGGTCAATCGCCATCAAGACGGGTATATCGGTGGCAACGGCACGGCGTATTTGAACCTCTGGCATAATGCACCTCACCTACCTTTGATTCGTACTGGGATGACACAAGCAGGCAATGCATTCCCTTGATTATTAGTGACCACCAATCGCAATTGGTAATCTCCTGTCGCGATGGTGGAGGTGTCCCAGTTCCCAAGAGTATTATTTTGTACAACAGTATTACTCGCCACAATGGTAGCCCAATTGTCCGATCCTATCGGAGCAAACTCGTATTTATAAAAACCAAAGTTGGGAATGTTGGCCGACCCTTGTAGGGTGATCGAGCCTTGAACCTGATCGCCAGCCTTGGGGGAAGTGATATCAATTTGACCCGGTATGCAGCCGGTCGCTTGGGCGGTTGGTGTGGAACCGGGTGTACCTGTCCCGAGGGTTTCCACAAATTCGAGTGGAAAAGTACTGGTTGGCGTAAAAAGCGGATTCATCGTCGGGGTGTCAAGCTGCGAAAGCGACGGGATATTCGGGACCAAAAAAACAACCAGTACAAATTCTGCAAATGCCAGGAAACCAACCACTACCAGGGTGGAGAGCGCCTGACTCATATGACGCTGTGCAATTTCACGCTCCAAACCATAAGCCGCTCCACGCAGCTCAGCTCGCGC